>CAYXFJ010000061.1:3937-4941 GCA_964464265.1 uncultured bacterium | reverse complement strand
TGCCCATAGGAAGGCCCCAAGGGATTCAGAGCTTCCCTTTGGAGCTTTTTTGTCGCATGCCCGAAAAGCAAAAATCCTTTAACTCGTTAAAAAAATCCTAAATATAGGAAAGGAAGGCGTCCATGGATACCAGAGCTTATCTTCCGAACCGGAGGGGATTTCTGAAATCGCCTATTGTTACTTCCGCTGGCACGGCAATGGCGTACGGTTTTGAAGAAAAAGCACTTATCGCTCGTGAAAACAGGGAGCAGGATTCCGCGGACCCGCACGAAAAGAAATTGCCACAGGGTAAAATCGGGAATATGAAAATTTCCAGGCTGGTCTGCGGAGGGAATCTTATCAGCGGTTTTGCCCACAACCGCGATCTGATATATGTCTCATCCCTGTTGAAACACTATTATTCAGACGAAAAAATCATGGAAACCCTTGAGCTCTGCGAAGAGAACGGAATAAACACAGCCATTCTGAGAGTGGATGATCATATATTGCGTAACATTAACAAATACAGACAGGAACGGGGAGGCCAAATTCAGTGGATTGCACAGGCCAAGCTTCCTTCTGCAGACTGGAAAGCGGACATCTGTGCGGCGGTGGACAACGGTGCTAATGCCGTGTATATTCACGGGGGTGTTGCAGAGGATCTTATCGATAAAGAACAGACCGGCCTGCTGGAGAAGGCTATTGAAACGATAAAGGGGTACGGAGTTCCTGCAGGCATTGCAGGACACAGGATAGAGGTGCCTGAAGTATTTGAGAAGCTGGGTATACCTGTGGACTTTTATATGAAAACACTGAATGCCAGGAATTACTGGTCCGCAGGTCCTGTACCCAGAAATGACAGTGTATGGGAGGAGACCCCGGAAAAAACTATAGCTTTCATGCAGAATGTCAAAAAGCCCTGGATCGCATACAAGGTTCTCGGAGCAGGTGCCATCCCGCCCCGAGATGGCTTTGAATATGCCTTTAAGAAATTCTTTGGCTTCAACGTAATAAAAATAGACCCG
>CAYXFJ010000061.1:0-3927 GCA_964464265.1 uncultured bacterium | reverse complement strand
TTATCTGTGTCGGCATGTTCGATTTCCATGTAATAGAGGATGCTGGCATTGTTTCAGACCTGCTGTCAGGAAGCTTAAAGAGGCAAAGATCCTGGATGGCATGATAAAAAAGAGCAACTTTTTTTATACGGGTCATTAAAATCACTTTATGGAGGTCAGTCATGATTCAAAAGAAATGGGCGGGTCTCATACTGATGCTGGCTGCAGGAGCAGTCGCACAGACAGATGAACAGGGTATGCTGCTCAACAAGCTGACACAGGCTGAGGTCAATGCAGGCTGGAAACTCCTCTGGGACGGCAAGACAGCTGCCGGATGGCGCGGTGCCAGACTGGACCATTTTCCTGAATTCGGGTGGGAAATGAAAGACGGTATACTTACTGTTCTGGAATCCGGCGGTGCGGAATCCAGACACGGAGGTGATATTGTCACTGTGAAAACCTACGGAAATTTTGAACTCTCTCTGGAATTCAAACTGACTCCTGGCGCGAACAGCGGAATCAAATACTTCGTTTTTCCGAAACAGCCCGATCAGCCGGGTTCAGCCATAGGCATGGAATATCAGGTTCTTGATGATGACAAGCATCCTGATGCAAAAATGGGTGTCGGCGGCAACAGGACCGTTTCCTCCCTTTATGATCTGATCCCGGCAGAGAACAGAGCTGCCAGACCCATAGGCGAATGGAATCATGCCCGGATCGTAGTCCATGGGAGCCATGTCGAACACTGGCTGAACGGAGTCAGAGTGTTAGTGTACGACCGTCATTCTCAGGCATTCCGTGCCCTCATTCAAAAAAGCAAATATGAAAATTATAAGGATTTCGGACAGATTCCGGAAGGTCACATTCTTATCCAGGATCACGGGGACCGCGTATCCTATCGTAATATCAAAATAAAAGAGCTGTGATCATTCTCTTCTGAAGTAAGCAGAGAACGGGTATGTATATGCCGGGATTCAAACGATCTCATTCCATGCCCTTGTTCCTGTCCCTGTATGTGATCTTAGTCATGGCGTTCTCGTCTGCTTCAGGGCAGGATAAGATGACGCTACACATGATCGGAAATGTCCATATCGATCTGGCATACAGATGGCGCTGGAATGAGACAGCAGACAGGGTTCTGAAGGACGCATTCACCGGCGTTCTTGACGTGATGGAAAAAGAGCCCGATCTGACATTTGCCCAGAGCCAGCTCATCTTTTACGAGCAGGCTTTAAAATGGCCGGACATTCTCGCCAGGATCAGGCAAAAAATCACCGAAAGGAAATGGTCTGTGGTAGGCGGGCAATGGTGTGAGATCGATGAAACCCTCCCGGGGGGGCGAAGCGATCATCCGGCAGTTTCAAGAGAGCCCGGGAGGTCTCCTGTGTTCTGTACCGGATTCACATTCAGGAAAGAACCATGAAATCCTTTCATATCGGATGCATCCTGGTCATAGTACTGTTATCTGGATCACTTTTCAGATGCGGTCGTCCTGACAGCATCCGCCTGAAAGTCAGTGAGGATAAAAGGTTCCTGGTCTATGAAGATGGCACTCCTTTTTTCTATCTGGGTGACACAGCATGGGAACTTTTTCACAGGTTGAACAGGGAAGATGCGGAATTCTATTTTAAAAACAGGGTAGGGAAAGGATTCACCGTAGTTCAGGCTGTGATTCTGGCTGAGTTTGAAGGGCTCAAGGTGCCGAATGCTTACGGACACTTACCCCTTGAGAAAATGGATCCTATGAAACCGAATGACCGGTATTTCGACCACGTGGATTACATCGTGGATATAGCACAAAAACTCGGATTGTTCATAGGAATGCTTCCCACATGGGGGGACAAATGGAATAAAAGATGGGGAATAGGGCCTGAAATCTTCACACCTGATAATGCCCGTATCTACGGAAAATACCTTGGAGAACGGTACAAAGATAAACCGGTTATCTGGATACTCGGCGGGGACCGGAGTCCGGAGAGCGAACAGCATCTTGCCATCATCCGGGCAATGGCTCAGGGTTTAAGCGAAGGAGATGGTGGAAATCATCTCATGACCTTTCATCCCTGGGGGGGTGCGCATTCTTCAAAGTGGTTTCACAAAGACGGCTGGCTTGACTTCAATATGTTCCAGTCAGGTCATAGCGGGCGTGATATTCCCAATGATAAAATGATGTCTGATGATTATGCACTCGAACCCGCCAAACCTGTGCTGGACGGTGAACCGCGCTATGAAGACCATCCTGTCAACTGGGATACCAGGAACGGCTGGTTCGATGATTTTGATGTCAGACAGGCAGCCTACTGGGCTATTCTGTCCGGTGCCTGCGGGCATACTTACGGCAATCACAACATATGGCAAATGTGGGAGCCGGGACGACAGCCTGTTACTTCTGCACGAACATCCTGGAAAGAAGCCCTCGAACATCCCGGGTCGAAGCAGATGGCTATCATGAAAAAACTGATGGAATCCGGACCCTGGCAGAAACTTATACCTGATCAGTCCATGCTGCGCGGAGAAGCCTCTGAGGGTGAAGCACATATCCAGTGCGCACGGGCAGGTGATTATAGTTTTCTCTTTGCATATTCACCTGCTGGTAAGCCTTTTTTAATAAACACCAGCCGTTTTTTTTGCCAAATACCTGTGGCGAACTGGTTCAATCCGAGAAATGGCTATACCATCCCTGCAGGATCAGTCGAAAAAAAGGACTCATGTCTTTTTACACCTCCCTCTCAGGGCCGCGGTCAAGACTGGGTTCTCGTGATGGATGATCCTGATAAAGGATATATTTTTCCCGGTATCGAATAAAAATAAAGGTTTTGAATAGAAAAAGGGTAATCATCGAGGAGGGTATGCCATGAACGCTAAAATCCGTCTCAGTGTCATGATGTTCCTTCAATATGCCATATGGGGAGCCTGGTATCCTGTGCTGTCTGCTTATCTACAGAATAATCTGGGTTTTACGGGTGTACAGACAGGACTGATCTACAGCATGCTTCCTCTTGCCAGCATAATTACTCCCTTTATAGGTGGGCAGCTTGCAGACCGGTATTTCTCATCTGAAAAGGTGATCGCAGTCTTTCAGCTGCTGGGAGGGGGGCTTCTCCTTCTCACTTCCCGGGTAACCGATTACTCGGCAATGATGTGGCTGATGCTGGCTTACTGTCTGCTCTACTCTCCGACACTCGCTTTGACCAATTCCATCGCTTTCATCAATCTGAAGAATTCTGAAAAGGAATTCGGTATTATCCGTGTCTGGGGCAGTATCGGATGGATTGCATCAGGTCTGATTCTGAGCGGCTGGAGGAATCTGATGCCGGAAACAACAGCGGCTGGATTTCAGGCCGATATGCTTTTCCTGGCTGGTATTGCATCTATTATCATGGGTATTCAGGCGATGACTTTGCCCCACACTCCTCCGAAAAAAGAAGGCACCAGTCCATGGGCTTTCGTCAATGCGCTCAAGATGCTCAAGGATAAAAATGTTCTGATCTTCGTGATCATTTCTTTCGTTGTAGCCACGGAATTGATGTTTTATTACATTCTCACTGCACCATTTCTCGTATCGGACAAGATCGGTCTTGACAGTGCCAACCTTCCTGCTGTCATGACCATTGCACAAATTGCTGAGATCTTCGTCATGGCCGTGCTCCTTCCTGTGTTGATAACCAGGATAGGAATACGGAATGTTCTGGTCATTGGTGTTCTGGCCTGGCCGGTAAGGTACATTATTTTTGCAGTGGGAACTCCTGTCTGGCTGGTTATTGCGTCTCTCGCGCTTCACGGATTCTGCTTTGTGTTTTTCTTTACAGCGGCCTTCATCTACTTCGATACAGTGGCTCCCGGCGACATCCGCCACTCGGCGCAAAGCCTGATCACACTGGTTATCTACGGTGTAGGCAATTACCTGGGCAGTCTCTTCGCAGGAGCCGTTCAAAACTATTTTACCGT
>CAYXFJ010000060.1:0-14163 GCA_964464265.1 uncultured bacterium | reverse complement strand
CCAGTCCCGCACCTCCTCCTCGCTCACCTCTTCGAAACCGTTCAAACCGTGTAATTGGCCGAGCAGTTCCGCTGAAAAGGATTTCAGGTTGTCTGGCTTGTGGAGTGTCAGCACAGGGTTCTGGCCGTCTCTTCCAGATGCTTCGAGACTGTAGGAGGACTGGCCCAGCATATTCCGGCTCACCTCGAAAATAAGGCTTTTGGATCCCTTTGTTATTCCGATTCCCGCGAATTTGGCGGTAACCGGCTTCTGCCTGAGATAACCATAAAGCGCCAGGATAAAACACAGAGTCAAAAGGGAGATGCTGATGACACGCCACAGCCTTGACCTGCGCATCTCGTGATAAAGAAGAACCACCGGAGAATAGATGATTTCAAAAGCATTCGCCATAGTCTGTATAAGTCCGGCTTCATTTCTCTTTTCCGCTTTCTCATGCCTGACTGGATCCTTGAAGAGAAAGGCAGTGGGTATCAGCATGGAGGCCGTGCATATAGCTGCGGCGAGGATAACGTATGTGGGATTCATCGCTTTAAGAAAGGGGACCAGGATCAGGGGAAACAGAAAAGCCCCGAGGTTGATCGACCAGTAAAAAATACCGAATCCCTGCGTGCTGTTGCTCTCATCGGTGAGCCTGGCGATTGTGCCGGATATCAGGGGCTTGAAACAACCGGCTCCGAATCCCATGACCACGAGAGACGCAAACACAGCTCCGTATGTGGAAGTCCGGCTGGTCAGAAAATATCCGGTGCCCAGCAGACTGAAGGCGATCATGAGTATTCTGCGGTACCCGAAACGGTCTGCGAGAGCTCCGGACAGGATGGGAAGAAAATAGAGAAGGGGGGTTATGACTCCTTTAAGTAAACCTACACTCTCTTTTGGAAAATGAAGCACATCCACGAAATATACGGAGATGAAGCTCATCATGCCATAATAGGAACCCCGTTCGATGAATTCAAAAAGAATCACGAGCCAGAATTGGGCGGGAAAGGAACTTTTTTTCTTTTTCTCGACCTGAGCGTTCATGGGTATGTCCTTTTTTCACGGTAAACTTCGGGATTATTATATGTGTGCACGGATAAAGATAAAAGAAAATAGGCACAGATGCCACTATAAAATTGTAGATCAAGATCATTTTTTTCTTGCATTTTATCTGGATTGACATATATTTTCATTTATAACAATCCCAGATCCCAGGATTCATAAAGGAGGCTTTATCAATGAAACGGTATTTCTGTATGATGTTGTTTCCACTGATCTTCCTGATTGGCTGTGCGGCACCCCCGGTAGTATCCGTGAAACTCCATAAACCAGCACAGATCCATTTGCCCGGGGTAAAAGAGATCGCTATTGCGGATTTTCAGGGATCCGAAGGGTCCGGAAACCAGATCGCTACACTCGTGCAGTCTATCCTGATCACTACTGAATACTATGATATCGTGGAGCGTGACAAACTGAGCCGCGTGATGGAAGAGCAGAATCTGGGAATGGCAGGCATCGTGGATGAAACGACGGCTGTGCAAGTAGGTAAACTTCTCGGTGTGGATGCCATGATTTTCGGAGAAGTATCCCGTTATGAAGTCGAACGTGATGAGAGGGGGGTTGAGAAGATATCCAAAAAAGTGGGTACCGGAAAATACGAATATGTAGAAGTGGAAAAGAAGGGCAAGAAGGAGAAGGAAAGAAGGGAAATAATGCAGACGGTCTTTGTGGACCAGTTTTACCGGATCAGGAGGGGATCTGTGGCCGTGAATTTCCGTGTCGTGGGTATAGAGGACGGTAGACTGCTGGCTGCGTACAGCGATTCGAAAAGCTACACCAGCGATAAAGTAATAGAAGGCGGATCAAAGACCCTGCTTCCGGAAGGCGAGATCCTCTACAATCTCTCAAAAGATCTGTGCCAGAATTTTGTCAGGATGATATCTCCCTATTTTGAGATAGAGAAAAGGGTGCTGGAGCAGGGCAAGGGGCCTATCAGCGTGGGAGTGAAATACGCCCAGTCCGATCTGTGGCCTGAAGCCATGGGAGCCTGGGATGCAGCGGTTCATGAGCTGCCAAAGGAATCGGCCGGATATTACAATCTGGGAATTGGATATGAAGTGCAGGGACTGCTGGACGAGGCGGAGCAATCCTATCAGACTGCCAGTAAGCTCAAGGTGAAGAAACTCTATATGGATGCCATTGCGCGGATCCGGATAACGAGAAATGACCAGCGGCGGCTGAGGCAGCAGCTGGAAAGCAGAGAGAACAATCCCTGAACTTTTATCCGGGATATAACATTAGAGGGGAGCCTGTGCGCTCCCCTTTTTTTGTGAGTATGGCAGGGCAGGTTCCCAAAGGACTGAAGTCACGGGAAGACCTGTCAGATGGAGCCGTTAACGAGACAGTAAGGAGATTCACAGCACCCTGCGGACTCCGGCCAAACGCCGTTCGTAATAGGATTCCTTCATGCCGGAAACAATGACACCCCTGGAACTGGAGGAATGGATGAAACGCTGCTCCCCCAGATAGATACCCACATGGGTGACATCCCTTCCGTTTCCTTCGCGGAAAAAGACCAGGTCTCCCGCTTGTATGGCTCTCAACGATACCGGCCGGCCTTTTCTGAAAAGATGTTTCGTACTGTGCGGCAGGAGGATCCCGCATACATCTTCATAAACCCGGGCCACCAGTCCAGAACAGTCCATGCCCGTCCTGTTTTTTCCTCCGTAACGGTATGGAGTACCAAGAAAGGATCGTGCATGGCTCACGATACGGGACTGGGTAACAGTCACCGGTTCCCTTGAACGGGTATGCGGTGCTAACGGAGCGCATCCTTCAAGAAAGAGATAAAGAATAAAGGACGAAGCGAGATATTGCAGGAAAACCGCTGAAGAGAATTTTTGCATATAGAGAGCTCTATAATGAGTAAGTTTCCGGTGGATTCCCGGTATTTTCAGCCGGTAGAGCTGTATGTATTTAAAATGTTATATGTTTGTCAATATAAAATAAAAGGTAGAAAATTAAAACTTGATTCTCATTAAAAGTTTTATTAAAATATACAGTTTATGGATATTCAAATCCAACAAAAAAGTGAAAGAGCAGAATACCGGCTTCCTCCCTGGTTGCGTAGACCGTGGAGACATACCGAGAAGGTTGTGGAAGTAGTCAAACTTCTTAAAAAATATAAACTTCATACGGTCTGTCAGTCTGCCGGTTGTCCCAATATCAGCGAGTGCTTCGAGAAACCAACCGCGACATTCATGATTCTGGGTAATGTCTGCACGCGGAGATGCCGTTTTTGCGGTGTTCCCAAAGGGATGCCTTCACCCCCGGACCCTGATGAGCCGGATCGCATTGGTGAGGTTGCATCCCGGCTGGGATTGAAGCATGTGGTTATTACATCGGTGACAAGAGACGATCTGGTTTATGGAGGTGCTGATCATTTTCTGAAAACCATCAATTCTGTAAAACGATTCAATCCGGACATTACCGTAGAAGCCCTTATCCCTGATTTGCAGGGAAATTTCTCCAGTCTGGAGAAGATTCTGGGCTCAACACTCGATATTCTTAATCACAATCTGGAGACGGTTCCTCGTCTGTATCCGGAAATACGTCCACAGGCTGATTTCGAGAGGTCGCTTGGAATCCTTAAGGAATCCAAAAAGATGAGGCCGGATATCATTACAAAATCGGGATTGATGGTTGGCCTGGGTGAAAGTCAGTCTGAATTGGTCGGAGTTTTTAAAAATTTGTCGGAGATTCGTTGTGATATCCTGACAATCGGGCAATATCTCTCGCCTAACATGAATAGTGTTCCGGTCGTTTCCTTCGTCCCCCCGGATATCTTCCATGAATACAGAGAGATAGCCATTCAGATTGGAATCCCTGTTGTTTATGCCGGTCCTTATGTGCGAAGCTCTTTTCATGCGGAAGACATATTTCGAAAGGTAAAGGAGTCGGCCATTGATCCATCTGTACGAAATGTTAGAAGAAACAACAGCTCGTTATCCCAATAAATCCGCAGTAATTTTTGGAGAAAATTGTATCATTTATCAGAAGATCAAGGAAGCAACCGACAGGCTGTCCAGTGGTTTAAGAAAGTTGGGTGTTGGATCGGGAAAGCGTTTTGCATTGCTTTTACCCAACACACCGCATTTCCCCATTGTCTTCTTTGCCCTCCAGAAACTGGGAGCTGTTCCAGTCCCCATTTCCAACCACCATTCAGCCGGTGAGATTCGCCGCGAGCTCGAATTGACCGGGGTAGAAGGAATCGTTTATTCGGAAGGTATTCGATCCAGGGTGAACGAGGCTCTCAATGGTATGAAGCATCCTCCACGGCGTCTCGTTCTCGGGCAAAAAGCGGAAAAAGGGGAGATCAGGCTTCAGTATCTTATCGAAATAAATGAGCCGCTCGACCAGACCGCATCCTGCTCTCAGGATGACACAGCGGTGATCCTCTTCACTTCAGGTGCGACAGGCCTGCCAAAAGGCGTGGAGCTCACTCATAACAATCTGCTCAGTAATATCAGGCTCACCCGTGAATTTGTGACACTGGGATCCGATGATGGATTTATGGGATTTTTGCCCCTCTGCCATCCTCTCGGACTGGTTATGTTCATGGGCTGTTCCTTTCACGCCGGTGCGAGCATGATCCTGGCGAACAGGTTCGATGCTGCCGGAATACTGAAAAGTATCTCTTCTATCCGGCCGAGTCATTTCGCAGGTTTCCCGGCAATATATGATTCCCTTACTAGTGTGCAGGTGGAAGAACCTCTGGACCTGAGCTCATTAAAATTCTGTCTTACCAGCGGGTATTCTGTCAGACCGGAAACCATGGAAAAGTTCGAGAGTGCTTTCCATGTTCCCCTTATCGAGGGATACTTTATCACAGAAGCTTCAGCCATGGTCTCCTTCAACAGCCCGATCCATGACAGAAAGCCTGGATCCCTCGGTCTGCCGCTTCCCGGAATCGAAATGAGATTTGTGGACCCATCCGGAGAGGAAGTGAAACCCGGACAGGTGGGTGAAGTGGTCCTTCAGGGACCCTGTGTGATGAAAGGGTATCTCGATGATCCGGAAGGTACAAAAAACGCCATAAAGAACGGATGGCTGCACACGGGTGATCTTGCCCAGCTCCATGACGATGGGTTCGGTTTCCTGGCTGTGCAGAAGAAGAATGTGATTTTTAAAAGCGGCTTTCACATTTATCCGGGAGAGATCGAGAAAATACTGGTTCAGCATCCTAAAATACAGGATGCAGCTGTTGTCGGATTACCGGATCCGGCAACCGGAGAGGAACTTCACGCTGCAGTGGTGCTGAAAGACGGTACGGAAGCGAGTCAGGAGGAGATCATTGAATACTGCAAAAGCTGCATGGCAACCTATAAATGTCCGAAATCGGTGCATTTTTTCAGGTTGTTACCCAAAAATCCGGCAGGATGGGTGGTCAAAGATCTCCTGACCGGCTTGATAAAAGAAAAAAAGGTGAATGGGATAGAATAAAGATTAAATCGAAGGAGGCTGTCTGTGAAGGAATATTCAGTGGATAAAATCCGCAATATCGGATTAATTGGACACGGCGGAGTCGGGAAAACATCTCTGGCTGAAACACTTATCTACGACATGGGCGAAACCAACCGCATTGGCAAGGTGGATGATGGGTCCACTGTTTCTGATTACCATCCGGATGAGATCGAGCGCAAAACCTCGATCAATTCGTCTCTTCTGCATGGAGAATGGAAAGAATGGAAGATCAATATACTGGATCTGCCCGGGTATTCTGATTTCAGCGGAGAAGCCAAAGGGACCCTCCGGGTAGCTGACCTGGCGATTGTTATTATCAATGCGGTTGAAGGTATGGAAGTTGGATCCGAACAAATGATGGAATTTGCAGATGAATACAAGATACCGAAAATGTTCTATATCAACCGGCTGGACAACGAACATGCAGATTTCGACAAAGCGTTCAGTTCCCTTCAGCAGCGATACGGGAACGCTGTCGTGGCACTGCAGTTTCCGGTGAATCAGGGAGAATCTTTCAACCGTATCGTCGATGTGTTGAAAATGAAACTGGTAACCTTTGATGCAGGAGATAAAGGAACATTCCAGCTTACCGATCTTCCGGATGATCTCAAGAAGAAGGCGGCGGAGCTCAGAAGGAAAATTGTGGAGGCTGCTGCGGAGAGCGACGATAAGCTGATGGAAGTTTATTTCGAGAAGGAAACGCTGACAGAGGAACAGCTTCAGCAGGGTCTGAGGAAGGGTATTCTCAAGGGTATTTTACCCGTTCTCTGCGGATCGGCAGAGAAAAACTATGGTTCCCGGAATCTTCTGGATTTCCTGGGGGAATTTGGCCCTGCTCCGGATAATTTTGGCTCTTTCCAGGGAATTCACATGGACACCAAGGAACCTGTAGAGAGGAAGATCGCAGATTCAGAACCGATCTGCTGTATCGTTTTTAAAACCCTGTCCGAAGCTCATGTGGGAGAACTTTCGCTTGTGAAGGTACTTTCCGGTGTGCTGAGTCCCGGAGTTGAAGTGATGAACAGCACGAAAAAGGCAGCGGAAAAAATCGGTCAGATCTATCTTTTGAACGGAAAAGTGCGAAAGGAAGTCAGCAGCCTGAGGGCCGGGGACATCGGAGCGCTGGTGAAGCTAAAACAGACCTCCACAGGTAATACGCTGTGCGACAGGAAAAATCAGATTCTTCTCCCCCAGACACAATTCCCGGAACCAGTGCTGAATGTGGCCATAAAACCGAAAAGCCGTGGTGATGAAGAAAAAATTTCCAACGGACTTCATATACTGAAAGAAGAAGATCCCAGCTTTACCGTTGTCCAGGATCCCGAACTTCATCAGACCATCCTGTCCGGTCAGGGAGAACTGCATCTCAACGTCATCATTAAAAGATTGAAAGAGCGTTTCGGAGTGGAAGTCGAACAGGAACGGCCAAAAATCCCGTACCGTGAAACGATTACAGCCAAAGCGGATGAAAAATACCGTCATAAAAAGCAAACAGGAGGAGCAGGACAGTTCGCCGAGGTCTGGATGAGGATAGAACCCACGCCGAGAGGCGGAGGATTTGAATTCGACAACAAAGTTGTGGGCGGAGCGATATCATCGGTTTTCATTCCGTCCGTCGAGAAAGGTGTGAGATCTGTGCTGGATTCCGGACCTGTGGGAGGTTACAGGGTCGTGGACGTGAAAGCGATCGTCTATGACGGCAAGGAGCATCCCGTTGACTCCAAGGATATCGCTTTCCAGATTGCAGGCCGTGAGGTTTTTAAAATGTGCGTGCTTGCAGCGAAACCTATTCTTTTGGAACCCATTTATGATGTTTCGATCAAGGTGCCGGAAGAATTCATGGGTGATGTCATGGGAGATCTGTCCAGCCGGAGAGGAAAGATCATGGGAATGGATTCACAGGGTAGGTTTCAAATCGTCAAAGCCAAGGTTCCCCTTGCGGAACTGGACCGCTATGCAACCAACCTGCGTTCCATTACCTCGGGCAGAGGTCTCTATTCAAGGACATTCTCTCATTATGAACAGGTGCCCAGGGAGCTTGAATCGAGGATAACAGAGCAGGCAAAAGCGGAAAGGGAGAAGGAAAAGGAGAAATAGTGGAGGGTAAAAAAGCCAAATCCAACCATCCGGAAATCCTGTGGGCTCCCTGGCGCATGGAGTATATTGCCGGCACTTCAAAGGTTAAAGACTGTATATTCTGTACGAAACCCAGGGACAATGCGGACAAATCCAATCTTATCCTCTACCGCGGAAAGACCGGATTCATCATCATGAACCGGTTTCCCTACAACAGCGGTCATCTGCTGATTGTTCCCTTCAGACATACGGCACGCTTCAGTGACCTTTCGGATGAAGAAAAGATAGATCTCTTCAATCTTCTTCAGATGTCGCAGGATGTCCTCGACAGGATCATGCACCCGCAGGGATTCAACATCGGTATGAATCTCGGCAGGCTGGCTGGTGCCGGAATCGTGGATCATCTGCACTTTCACGTTGTTCCGCGGTGGGGCGGTGACACGAATTTCATGCCCATTGTGGGGAATACCAAGGTCATCTCAGAAGCACTGGATAAAACATGGAAACATCTTCACACTGCTTTCGAGAAAACTTCTGCATCTATTAAAACGAATAAACGAGGAGAAACTTCATGAAAGATCAATTCGGGATCCATCTTATGACGCTGGGATGCATGCTCATGATTGCTTTGCCGCTGTTTTCCCAGACAGGCGCAGCGAAACCGCATGTTCTGCTCAAGACCAGTATGGGTGACATCGAGCTTGAACTCTATCCGGACAAAGCACCGGTTTCTGTCGAGAACTTTCTGTACTATGTAAACCAGGGATTTTACAACAATACTATTTTTCACCGCATCATTCGCAATTTTATGATCCAGGGAGGCGGCTTTGACGCAAGCCTGAAGGAAAAGGCGGATAAAAAAGCGCCTGTAGTGAACGAGGCGACCAACGGATTGAAGAACAAACGCGGGACCATCGCGTATGCCAGGACCAATGTGGTCAACAGCGCGACGTCCCAGTTTTTCATCAACCATGTGGACAATTCCAATCTCGATCATAAAAACACATCTGCCGAGGGATTCGGTTATGCAGTTTTCGGAAAGGTCGTAAAGGGAATGAATGTAGTGGATAAAATAGCTGCAGTCAGGACCGATTCAAGGAAATTGCAGGCCCTCTACCAGGGGAGATTTCATGAATCGATGATGAATGACGTTCCCGTCAAGGATGTCGTGCTGATATCCGCAGAGGTGATACCTTCCGAAAAATGATTGTCCGGACAATGTCCTGAATCAATGGTCAAACTCCTTGCCCATGGCATTCCATGAGCAGGGGATTTAGTATGAGAAAGGAGAGAGATTTCCGTGAAATCCGATCTGCAAATCGCACAGGCCGCCAAACTGAAGCCCATCCGTGAAATAGCGGAACAAATCGGGTTGCAGGCGGGAGAGCTGGAGGTATACGGCAACTACAAGGCAAAGGTTCACCTGTCGGTTTTGAACAGGCTGAGTGAAAAAGGAGCCGGAAAATATGTGGATGTGACAGCCATTACTCCCACTCCCCTGGGCGAGGGAAAAACAGTGAACACTATCGGTCTTTCCATGGCATTGAACCGTATAGGCAAGAGAACCATGTGTACTATACGCCAGCCTTCCATGGGGCCCACATTCGGTATCAAGGGAGGAGCTGCAGGCGGAGGGTATTCACAGGTGGTACCCATGGAAGATTTCAATCTTCATCTCACAGGGGATATCCATGCGGTGGGAGTGGCGCATAATCTTCTGGCTGCGTTCCTGGACAACTCCATCTATCATGGAAATACGCATCATATTGATCCCAATACCATCAACTGGCCAAGAGTGGTTGATATCAGCGACCGCCAGCTGCGGCATGCAGTCATTGGACTGGGAGGGAAAAATCAGGGACCACCGAGGGAGGCAGGATGGGCCATTACAGTGGCCAGCGAGGTGATGGCCATACTCGGTCTCACTACAGGATACAAAGACCTGAGAGAAAGGCTGTCGCGTATCGTGGTTGCTATTTCAAAGGATAAAAAACCCGTAACTGCTGAAATGCTGAAAGCTGCCGGGGCTATGGCAGCATTGCTGAAAGATGCAATCATGCCCAATCTCTTGCAGACACTGGAGAACACACCCTGTATGGTCCATGCAGGCCCGTTCGCCAACATTGCCCATGGTAACAGTTCCGTACTGGCGGACCGGATCGGTTTGAAACTGATGGATTTTGTGGTGACGGAGAGCGGTTTCGGTGCGGATATAGGAGCCGAAAAATTTTTCAACATCAAGTGCCGGCTGATGGAAGTCAAACCCTCTGCTGCGGTGCTGGTGGCTACGGTGCGTGCACTGAAAATGCACAGTGGAAAATTCAAGGTCGTTGCAGGCAAACCTCTGGATCCTGATTTGCTCAAGCCCGATCCTGATGTAGTGAATGAGGGCATCGGGAATCTGGAAAAACAGATCGAGAATGTGCGGCTTCATGGTGTCCCTGTGGTGGTCGCGCTCAACCGGTTTGATACGGATCATCCTGAAGAAATCGATGTCATCCGCAAGGCTGCCAAGAAAGCAGGTGCGGAAGCCACTGTTGAGAGTGAACTATGGGCAAAAGGAAGTGCCGGCGGGGAGGATCTCGCCAGAGCCGTGGTCAAGGCTGCGGAAAAACCCGTTACTTTCAAGTTCCTTTACCCTCTTGACTGGTCCATTGAGAAGAAGATCGAAACAATAGCCAGGAATATTTACGGAGCTGAAAGTATCGAGTACAGTGCGGATGCAAAAAAGCAGATCAAGACCTATACGGAACTTGGATGGAATCAGCTTCCGATTTGTATTGCGAAAACCCATCTTTCGCTGACGGATGATCCCAAGGTGAAAGGACGCCCTGCGGGATTTTCCATTACCGTCAGGGAAATCAGAGCAGCTGTAGGAGCGGGCTTCCTTTATCCGCTTCTGGGTGAAATGCCCACGATGCCCGGCCTGCCGTCGGTCCCGGTAGGCGAACGGATCGATCTGGATGAGAAGGGTCAGATCATTGGGCTGAGCTGATATCCGGAAAGAACCGGATTGCCGGTCAGAAACGTCTGCAAGGGGAAAAAGCAGATGGCCAAGAGGAATGACAGGAATGGTGAATTGCCCTTCACCACGGGCTCACAAAACCCTGAGAAGGACAGTGCCAGATACGGGAGAACGGATCCCTCTGAAATCGAAAAGGTCGGAAGGATCATGGCGAGCCCGACCTACACCCGTTCCGACGAAGATCTCGATTTTCTGGGAAGGGACGAGGTACGTCCTACACGGCTTGCGCTCGAATTCATGAAGGCAGAGCTTCAGCTTTCTGAGGCCGGTGTTAAGGGCACCATCGTGGTTTTCGGCAGTGCCCGTTTGATCGAACCGGGTTCAGCCTCAAAAGCGCTGGAAAAGGCGCGCCAGGAACATGAAAGAGATCCGGATAATCCTTTCCTGAAGCGGCAGATGAAAACCGCTGAGCGACTGCTCGCCAACAGTCACTATTATGATGTGGCAAGGTCATTCAGCAGAATTGTGGCCACATCCGGGGAAGGTATCCATGATTGCAGGCTGATGATCATGACAGGAGGCGGTCCAGGCATTATGGAAGCCACAAACCGCGGTGCCTTTGATGCTGGAGCCAAATCGATCGGGCTGAATATCACATTGCCTTTTGAACAGTTCCCGAATCCCTATATCACACCCGAGATGTGCTTTCAATTCAGATATTTCGCACTGAGAAAAATGCATTTTATGCTCAGAGCCAAAGCCCTGGTGGTATTCCCGGGTGGATTCGGAACTCTGGACGAATTCTTCGAAGTATTGACTCTGATACAGACGCACAAAGTGGACGATATGCCTGTCGTGCTCGTGGGGGAGTCCTACTGGAAAAAGATTTTCAATCCGGAAGCAATGGCCGAAGAGGGGACCATCTCCTATGAAGACATGGACCTGTATTCCTATGCGGAAACACCCGAAGAAATATGGAAAACAATTACAGAATGGTATGAGAAACGCGGAAGATCGCTTTATGAAGGCCGCCATGCGGACTGAAAAAATAAGTGTTCCATGCAAGGCATAAAAAAGGGTGCGTCCAGGACATGAGAGCCGGAAAAGGATTGCTATTCAAGGAAACAGAATGCGTATTCTTGTCACGGGTGCCACAGGATTTATTGGAAGGCATCTCTGCGCCGCTCTGGTAATTTCTGGACACGAAGTGGCAGGCGTATCGAGAGACCCGGTGAAGGCTCTCAGGCGTTCTCCGCTTGTGAGGACCTGGTATACATGGGAGGAAATCTGGAAGGGTAGATCTTCCCCTCTTGGACAGGTTGACGCAGTTATCCATCTGGCGGGGGAGACCCTTTCCAGTCTCTTATGGTCAGAACGCAAGAAAAAACGAATAATGCAGAGCCGGCTCTTACCTACGGGAAGGCTCGTGGAAGCTTTGAACAGGTACACAGATCAACCGCTGGTCTACATTCAGGCCTCAGGAGTGGGCTACTACGGATCCTGCAGGAAACCGTGCACCGAGAATCATCCACCTGCTTCGGATTTCATCTCGCATGTAGTACAGGAGTGGGAAAAAGAATTGGAGAAACTTCCCGCTCGCATACGAACTGTGATCATTCGGCTCGGTATTGTGCTGGGTCAGGGAGGAGGGGTTCTTTCCAGGCTGGTGCTTCCCTACCGGTTCTATTTGGGAACAGTGATGGGCAAAGGGGATCAGGGTGTTTCGTGGGTTCATATCGATGATGTTACCGGGTCTGTGCTTTATCTTCTCAGAAGTCCCGGCTTCGGGATTTTCAATGTGGTTTCGCCGAATCCTGTATCCATGGAGGTCTTTTCACATACTCTGGGGAAAACACTTGGACGCCCGGTATGGCTGAGGTTCCCGGAGTGGATGATACAGTTATTTATGGGCGAAGCGGGAGTGAGTCTTCTACTTTCCGATCAATGGGTAGAACCTGACCATCTTGTCAGGTCCGGTTACCGGTTCCGCTATCCTGAGATCGAAAGCGCTCTGCACGCCATTTTCCATGAGAAGCCGGTTTGACGCGGGCTTTAAAACGAATGGTCCGTTTTCTTTACAAGCCTCAAAGGAGGGACAGCAATGCACATAGAGATATGGTGGATATGGCTGGCTTTTGCAGCAATACTCGTCATAGGTGAGATTTTTACCGAGGGTTTCTTTCTTTTCTGTTTTGGAATAGGGGCTCTTGTGGCTGCGATTCTCGCCTTGATCGGGTTGGGACCAGCCTGGCAGTGGATCGCATTTATTATTATCTCAGGAGTTCTGTTTCTGGTAGCAAGACGGTTTGCCGATCGTCTCACAAAAAAACAGCCTCCGGGAATAGGTGCGGACCGCATGATTGGCAAGGATGCTGTTGTGCTGGAATCAATCGATAACGATTCGGGCCGGGGCAGTGTACGGGTCATGAAGGAAGAGTGGAAAGCCGAGAGTGAATCAGGCGAAACTATACCCAAAGGCACGAAGGTGATAGTTGTCCGGATTGACGGAACTCATCTTATCGTCAAATTAAAAGAAAAAGGAGCCTGAAATGTATCTCCCTTTTGTGATAGTGGCTATAGTGATATTCTTCATTGCTGCCAGAGGGCTCAAGATCATCCGGCCTTTTGAGAAAGGATTGATCGAACGTCTGGGTCGTTATCAGAGGACCGTTGACAGCGGTCTTACCGTGATCGTGCCCTTCATCGAGAGACTGGTGAAGGTGGATATGCGGGAGCAGGTTGTGGATGTTCCCCCGCAGGCAGTGATCACAAAAGACAATGTCGCGGTTGACGTGGATGCTGTGGTGTACTATGAGGTGACGGATCCTGTGAAAGTGACGTACAATGTATCCAATTTCTATCTTGCGGCCACAAAACTCGCGCAGACCAATCTGAGAAACCTGGTCGGAGATATGGCTCTGGACGAATCGCTCACTTCCCGTGAAGTGATCAATACCAAACTCCGCCAGATACTCGACGATGCAACGGACAAGTGGGGAACCAGGGTTACGCGCGTGGAGCTTCAGCGGATTGAACCTCCTGTGGATGTCACGGAAGCTATGCACAGGCAGATGAAAGCGGAACGGGAACGCAGGGCTATGATCCTTGAAGCGGAAGGGCAGAAAAGATCGGCCATCCTGAAAGCCGAGGGAGAGGCCGAAGCCGTTCAGAAAGTGGCGGATGCGGAGAAGTACAGACGCATCACAGTGGCCAGGGGGGAAAGCGAAGCGATACAAACAGTTTACCATGCCATTCACGAGGGCAATCCAACGAAAGATCTGATCGCGATTAAATATCTGGAAGCACTCGAAAAGATCGCGGACGGGCAGTCTACAAAAGTGTTCCTGCCTTATGAGGCAAGCGGTATTCTGGGAAGCGTTGCAGGAGTTGCAGAACTTCTCAAAGAAAAGACCGAGAAAGTTCCTCCGAAAAAGTAATCCTGAAGATCAGTAATCATGAGAAGGCCGGACTGTACAATCCGGCCTTTCTAGTGAAAGAATGGATCATTTTTTCTGTGAAGCTCATTCCGGGTATTGTCGTTTCCTTTATTACTTTCAGATGGGAATGAAAAAATTGTTTTTATCCTCATTTTTTTCTATATTTAACATTTAAAGTTTTAC
>CAYXFJ010000059.1:1657-14202 GCA_964464265.1 uncultured bacterium | reverse complement strand
ATAAAGGAAAGGGCCGCCCGTTTCCACCGGACAGCCCTTGAATGAAGCAATGATAAGAATTTTGGCTCCTCACGCGAATTTGTGCACCCATTCGGGCGTTTTCTTTATTCTTCCGGCAGTGTCAGCCCATAATACCGGCTGATGTCCAGAGGAGGCATAGGGCCTTCGAGAGGCGCTCCGTCCCTGACATACCAGTCAAACCAGTCAAGTGTACGGTAAAGCACATCACTCCTTCCGGGCTGACGTGCATTGCCGTGCCCCTCGCCCGGGTACTGTACAAGCCGTACAGCGGGATGCTCGTTCATTTTAAGCTGCCGGTAGTATTCAAGGCTCTGGGAGGGATGCACACGCGTATCGGCAGTGCCTCCCAGAATGAGTACAGCAGTCCGGCTCTGTTGCGCATAATAGACGGGACTTCTTTTCAGACTGACGTCCCAACTATCTTCAAGTCTCTTTCCGGAGTGCACATAGAGTTCTTCATACGGTATATCTGTTGTTCCTCTTTTGCTGATCAAATCGGAGATACCCACAAACATGCAAACAGCCTTGACCATCCTGGTATAGTATGATGAGAACCAGGCTGCCGCATATCCGCCATAGGATCCTCCTCCCAGCCCCACACGACCCGGGTCCGCAAGCCCTGTTTCTATGAGCCACCGGATCCCATCCGCGATATCATTAAATTCCACACCTGCTGGATCTTCAAATCCGGCAAGAGAGAATTCCGTACCGTATCCTGTGCTTGCCCGGTAATTGGGATAAAATACCAGATACCCTTTCCCTGCGAGTACCTGTCCCGGTTCCGAGTAACGCGTGATCCATCCCTGCGTGTAATGGGATTCCGGCCCTCCGTGAACAATGACTATCAGAGGATATTTCTGTTCCGGGACATAATCCAATGGTTTGATAAGAATGCCCTCGATCGGCTGCCCGTCCCTTGCGCGGAACGTGTAAATTTCCTGCGATCCGAGTTCCCTTTCCCGGATCCAGGGATTGAGCTGCGTCACCTCTCTGGCCGGCTGGCCCGGTTTCCAGTAGAACACACCGGAGGGAAGATCAGGTCTGTTTCCCGTGAATGCAAAGTGACGGAAATCCTCCGTGAAACTCGGAGACCGGAATGCGATCCCGCAGTCTTTTCCGTGCAGGATGCATTCCCGTTTTTTACCGCTGATGTTCACCAGATTCAGTGTTTCATGAACTCCTTCACTGGCATGATAGACGACAGTATTGTTATCTTTCCATTCAACCCAGTTCACATGCCCGCGAAACCCGGGAGGAGTAAGATTGACGGCTTTTCCGTCGGGTAGTTCCATGACGAATACCTGGCTGACCGCATGATCCTTTTGTTCGAGGGCAGCAGCATAGGCCAGCCGTGTGCCGCCTGGACTGAAGGCGAAATTGCCCAGTTTGCCGCTATTGGCTGCAAGGGGGATCCTTTCCCGTGTGTCTGTGTCAAAAAGGACTATTCTTTGAAACATGTAACGGTAATCGATAAGAGGAAGAGGGGAGACCGCTGCAGCGATTTTTTTGCCATCCGGACTGAACTCAAAACTCCACAGGGTTTCATCATAGGAGATCTGTACCGGCTGTGTATCGGGGGATCCGGGTTCCGCACTGGCTAAATAGAGGTTCAGATGTTTGAGATCTTCCTCATAATAAACAAATCCATATCCTTTTTTTTCCAGCTCGGTCTGTCTTTTACTTTTTGGCGATTCGGCAATGTACCCTATCTTTTTTCCGGAAGGGTGCCACTGGAAAAATGTGACCGGTGCAGGAGAGTTCGTGATCTGTCTGGATTCGCCTCCATCCGCAGGGATGGACCAGACCTGTGTCTGTTCTCCTTCTCTCCGGGTCAGGAATGCGATCTGTTTACCATCCGGGCTCCACTGTATGGATGAAATGGCTACCTTTCCTGTAATGAAAGGCCGGTTTTCACCCGTTTTTACATTCACCAGGTAGAGTTCGCTGTATGCAGGTCCCGGAGCCTCATCCGCTTTGCGCGGCATGCTCAGCGTGAAAGCGATCCACTCCCCGTCCGGACGGATCACTGCCTCATTGGAAAACTTCAGGTTCAGCACGTCTTCCGGCGATAGCTGTGATGAAGCCCGGGCAGGGGAGAAAGATATACAGAAGAGCATAAAGAGGATGATGGTGGCGGGAGTCTGTCCTGAATAGGATTTTTTCATGACTGCCTCCGGTATTTGGTGAGATCCAATTTCAGTGGACGGTCAGGAGTGAAAAGGATCAACGATGCTTCTTCCCGTTTCATGAGAGATTTTCATAACATACAAAAATCGGGGAACACTTTCAATAAAATTTGTGGGATTCGTTGGGATTCGTAATACCGGCAGGCAGTTCCAGCCTGCGATCCGGTTGTAATTTTCTTGGATTTGAATTTAAAATAATGTAACTTTTCAGAACTTACCTTCCCGGAAGATGAGGGAATTACCATGAAGATCGCTTTAACTGCCGACAGTCATCTGACTTCGCTTAAAGCATACCCCGAACGTTATCATGCTTTTGAGTACATTCTGGGAGATGCAGCGGAAAAAAATGTGCATAATCTCATCGTGGCAGGGGATCTTTTCCACGAATCAAACCGAAATTATGCGGATTTCGAAAACCTCTGCTCAAAGTCTCCTTTCAGGAATATACAGATATGGATACTGCCCGGCAATCACGACAGCGAGATCAGTGACTCCATGTTCTCTCTTGAGAGCATCCATGTCGTCTCTGAACCGCAGGTTCACCGGTTCGATTCCGCAGATTTCCCGTTCTTTTTTCTTCCCTATCAGAGGAATACCACCATGGGTTCCTGCATAGCACCCTTTGCCGGGGAACTTCAGCAGGGTTCATGGATACTGATAGGTCATGGTGACTGGGTCGGAGGCATCCGGCAGCCCAATCCGCTGGAACCCGGAATCTATATGCCGCTCAATAAGGCGGACATCGGGATATTTCAGCCTGCTAGAGTGGTCCTCGGCCATATCCATAAGCCGGCGGACGGAGCCGTTTACTATGCCGGATCTCCCTGCCCGCTGGATATTCATGAAACAGGAAAAAGAAGATACCTGATCGTGGATGGCAGGACGGGCCGAATCGAATCCAGAAAAGTCGATTCCGAAATCATTTATTTCGACGAGACGTTCATCGTACTGCCTGTACCGGATGAAGGAGAATATCTTTCGGAACAGGCCAGAAGACGTATTGAGAAGTGGCAGATCAGCCCTGAAGAAAAGGCCAGGGTCAGGATACGGATCAAAATCGCCGGATATTCAGCGGATAAACGGAAAATAAAACCGGTTCTTGAGGCCGCTTTTTCCGGATGGTCGTTCTTTGATGACCCGGATCTCAGTCTGGTGCATCATGCCGAAGACAGAGATAAGGCGGAGATTGCAGGGAGGGTTGCCCGGAAGATAGCAGAGCTGGAATGGCCGCAGACGGATGATGAGCCGCAAACCAGTGAGATTCTGCTGGAAGCTCTGCATGCGATCTATGGAGAGTGAAGAGTTGTCCGTTTCCATCAAAGAAATTCATATCAGGAACCTGGGACCTCTGAATCAGATTTCCATGAAACTCGGCGCCCTGAACCTGATATTCGGATTGAACGAACACGGAAAAACATACCTTGTCGAATTCCTGATCAGGTCGCTTTTCCGGCCTTCATCGCACTTCAAATTCCGCGAAGACACAGGATCCGGGAAGGTCATTGTACAGGGGCTGGATGAAGACACGATGATTTTTTCACCGGTTTCAGACCGCAAACTGGACGATTATATGGAAAAAATACCCGGATTGCCGCCGGATCTCTCCCGTCTGATCGTGGTCAAGGGAGCGGATACAGGCCTGACCGGTCAGGAGGATAAAGTCAGCCGCCGGATACTGAATCAGTATCTTTCAGGGCAGAAACTGCTCGATCTCATCGAGAGCCGTATCTCAAAAACCATACAGGAAACTTCAGTTCTGAACGGTATTATCCAGGGACCGAAACGGAAGGAGATCAGGGATAGAGAGGGTTATCTGGATTCTCTGAACCGTATTGACCGGCTGCTGGAAAGGATAGACAGTGAATATTCCGGAGGCAGCAGGGGGATACTTCTGGAACAAAAAAACAGTCTCAGCGCTCTTTGGGAGGAGACCGAAAAAGCAAAACGGTTTCTGGCCTTCGAACTGAACTCTGAGATCGGGAAACTGGAGACTGAGAGCCTTCGTATCCCTGAGGCAGTGCTCAAGGAAATGCAGGGCAATCTGCGCTTCCTGGAGATTAAACGGCAGAACTGCCAGAAGAAAGTGATACAGAAGACCGAAGCAGAAGAGAAATGCCGGCATTACGAATGGTTGAGCGAAGCTGCGGAAATTTATGAAAAGATGCTGGAGAAAAAGCCGAAGAGACCTTGTCCCATCCTTCTCGTCCTTTCTGTGGTTCTGGCGATTTGTGTTCTGGTTTTCAGCCTGCTGCGAATCCTTCCGGGAGCGGTGATCTCGCTCTTTCTTGCCGTTCTCTGCACGGTGTGGTATCTTGTCCTTGCACACAGACGGATGGATCATGCTTCGTTTGCCGGGGAAGCAGAGAGGCTTAAGGCAAATTACAGACAGCGGTTTGGTGTCAGGGAGCCCGATCTTGCAGAGATCAGAGAACGGCTGCACGGGATGGAGGAATTCCGCACAAGAGCGAAGCTGGCAGTGGAGGAACTGGCGACAGAAGAGAAGGACATGCATTCCCTCGAGTTAAAAATCGGAAACTGGATAGAAGAGATTACAGGGCAGCGAAAGGATCCGGATTCCTGGAATAAGGTACTGGGGGATCTCGACAGGAAGCAAAAATCCCTGATGGAACAGAAGCAAAAATTAAAGATGCAGCTTGCCGGATTGAATGTGGATCCCTCTGATTATGAGAGGGAAAGACCGGCAAAAGCCTATCACAAGAAAGTCCACGATGAGACCGGGGAAAAATTAAGCCGTGTCGAAAAACAGCTTGCCGAAGAGACGCATAAACTCGACACCCTGAAACACGAGATCTGCCAGCATACAGGGGATAGCATGGCCACAGCGTGGGAGGATTTGATCGACCATCTGCGTCTGAAACGCCGGGAGATCAGAGACACATACAGTAAAAATACAGCGGAGATCATCGGCAAACGTGCCGTATACGAAATACTGGGAGAGCTCAGAAAAGACGAGAATACCAAAATAGAGGAAAGCCTGCGCTCTCCGGTTGTTCAGGAGGCTTTGCCGAAGATCACCGGACATTATTCCCTTCTGAAATTCAGGGGGGGTGATCTGGCTATTTCCGATGAAGAGCACGAATTCTTATTTTCCGAATTGAGTAGTGGTGCCCAGGAACAGGTGCTTCTGGCGCTCAGGATGGGGCTGATCCAGAGATGCATGGGGCAGAATCCTTTTTTTCTGATCCTCGATGACGCTTTTCAGTATTCGGACTGGGAACGGAGGATTTTTCTCGTCGATTATGTGATCGGACTGGTCCGAAACGACTGGCAGGTGATCTATCTTACCATGGATGACCATATCCGGTCCTGTTTCGAGGAGAGAGGAAAGATACTGGGGAAGAATTACAGGCAATTTACACTCTGATTAACTAGAGAAAAACCAGAAAACGAAAAGGAATCCAGTGAAGAGAGAGATGCCCTCAATAGAGGAACTTCAGTTACGGACCCTTCTTGAGAGTGATGTGCTTGGAATATGGAAGGTGGATTTCAGCCAGCCGATCTCTGCCAGCCAGCCTCCGCTGGACATTGCGAATCAAATCTACGATTACGGATTCATGAGCGACTGCAACAGCGCTCTTGTCAAAATGTACCGTATGCAGTCCAGAAGCGAACTGATCGGGAGACCTGTGCGGAAAATCATTGCAGACAAAGATGTCTATGTCAATCGAATACTCCATGTCATCGATAACCAGTACAAAGTGGAGATGGTGGAAACCCAGGAAATCATTGCTCAGGGTGAGGTCCACTTTTTTATCAATTCCTATTTTGGCTATATCCGTAATGGATTTCTCGAGTTCCTGTGGGGCTTTCAGATCGATGAGACCGAGCGCAGGATTGCTGAAGAGAAGCTGAAGTCAGCGCTTCATGAGAGGGAAATTCTCCTGAAAGAAATTCATCACCGTGTAAAAAACAATCTGGCCATCATTGCCAGTCTGCTCGAACTGCAATCCAAAAACCAGAAAGAAGAATCGGTCAAAGAGATTTTCAGAGAAAGCCAGAACAGGATCCGGTTCATCGCACTGCTTCACGAGAACCTGTATAAATCGGAGGATCTGGCCAGCATCCGTTTCGATCAGTATGTGAAAAAATTGATCACCAGCCTTTTTAAAAGTTATGGAGTCAATGCGGACGAAATACAATGCTCCATAAATGTAGAAAACCTGTCACTGGATGTACAAACCACCATTCACTGCGGTTTAATCGTCACGGAGCTGGTGTCCAATTCCCTGAAATACGCTTTCCCTTCAGGCTGGAACAAAGAGAAAAAAATAGAGATCAGCCTGCATCCTGTCAGTCCGGATAAAGTGGAACTTACGGTCAGGGATTCCGGTGCCGGACTGCCGAAGGATATGAATATTGAGAACTCTGATACCCTCGGATTGCGATTGGTGAATCTGCTGGCCTTAGAACAGATGAATGGGATTTTGCAGGTGAACCGTACCCGTGGTACAGAATACCGTATCGTATTCTCACTCAACAGGTGAGATGAAAAAACCACCGGGATTTTTGATGGCTCAAGTGCAGGAAGTGGTTATCAGTACTTTTTCCGTGCCTTATCCGGAAAAGGCCATTTTGCGCAGGCTGGGGTTTTCAAAATCCGTTCCCCCCCCGCCATCCGTCATTCCCATAATGGAAGAAGAGAAAGCGAGAGCATCCGGACTCGTCCAGCCGAAAAGCGTGCACATCACCCTGGAAATCAGGGAAAATCTCGAAGAGGAAACCACTTTTGAGGGACCCGGATTCGTTATCAGAAGCAGGCAGGTCTCCAGGCTGCTGAGGAAAGCGGAAAAAGCGACACTTTTCATGGTCACCATAGGAAAGGATCTTGAAAATAAGGTAAGGGAATGGACGGAACAGGGTGAATTGACCCGCGCATATCTGCTCGATACGATCGGGTCTGAAATAACGGATGAGGTGGCACAAATCTTCCACCGTGAAGTGATGTCGCGGACGGCGGCTGTTGAGAGATACCGCCTTACCGCCCGTTTCAGCCCGGGTTATGGCGACTGGCCTCTGACCGTTCAAAAATCCCTCTTCGATTTATGCAGGGGGGAAAGAATCGGCCTTTCCATAAACGATGCGAATTTTTTGATCCCCCGGAAATCGGTCTCAGCCGTATTTGGCTGGATCAACAGGGAAAGGTGACTGATGAAGTCCTGGAGCGAGAGGGATGCCCTCAAAGAAATTGTGGAGGATCAGCTGCGGCGTCACGTCATGGAAGTGGCTGACCTTTACAAGCTTAATTCACAGATGTGCTTTGGTCCGCGGCATCTCCTCAAGGATAAAAAGAACGCCCGGAAACTGCTACAGGAAGAATGGGATGCGCTCGATAAAGTACAGAAGGGTGAGCCTCTGATCGAAATGATCGATCCCAGAGGAGAAGTGCTCAGGATTAATCTGCGGGTGTACAGAAAGACAGGAGGCGATCCGGAATCCCTTTTTCAGGTAATGCTGACATCCGCTGAGAAGGTCCAGCCTGACAGGGACCGTTTTCTCCTGAATTGGGAATACTTCCTGGATATGGCAAGAAAAAAAACGATCCCGTTCTCAGAAGAGGTCCTGGAAGACTATCTCATTGAAATAGGGAAAAAAGGATTTCCCATGGTGCATCACAGCGGCAGGTACCGTGAAATGAACCGTCCGGCCTACCGTGTCATCCTGAAAAGCGTGTGGCAGGCGGATAAAGGCGGATCTCTTTTGTGACGGTTCGGGATTGAACGGAGACGCGGGCCAGTTTGCGCCATAAAGGAATTAAAGGAGGATATTTGGAGAACAGAAGACCCAGACTCGATATGCTCTCGCAGGGAATGATTGAACAGATCATTTCAGAAGCAAGGCACGTTCTCGGAAAAACAGGCGTGCTCGTGGATAACGCGGATGCGCTGGAACTGCTGAAGGATTCAGGATGCAGGGTGCAGGAAAGACAGGTTTTTATCCCTGAAAAAATATTAGACCATGCACTCGGACATATCCCCTCTTCCATCCGGATTTTCGACCGTCTCGGGAATCCGGCCATGGAGCTGGAAGGAGATCACGTGCACTTTGATCCAGGTTCAGCGGCACTGAGAATACTGGACTCCAAAACCGGCCTGCAAAGGGAACCCGTGACCGGAGATCTCGTCAGCCTCTCGAGGCTTACGGATGCACTGGTCCATCTGGCAGCCCAGAGTACAGGTTTGATCTCCATGGATGTACCGAAAACAGTTCAGGACCGGTACCGTCTGTTCATCGCCCTTCAAAACAGCGTCAAACCCGTGGTCACAGGGACATTCGCGGTTGAGAGCTTTGATATCATGAAACAGATGCTTGTGATGGTCAGAGGAAGTGAAGATGAGCTGCGCAAGAAACCTCTGGCCATTTTTGACTGTTGTCCGTCACCTCCGCTCAAGTGGAGCCGCTTGACCTGTCAGAACCTTATAGACTGCGCCAGATCCGGCATCCCGGCGGAACTCGTATCCATGCCGCTCACCGGTGCCACTTCTCCGGTGACACTTGCCGGAGCGCTGGTTCAGCTGACAGCTGAAAACTTAAGCGGGATCGTGATCCATCAGCTGGCCTGTGCGGGTGCTCCGATCATTTTCGGCGGGTCTCCCGCCGCTTTTGACATGCGCAGGGGCACGACACCGATGGGAGCCATAGAGACCATGATGATCGATGCTTCCTATGCTCAGATCGGAAAGTTTCTGGGCTGTCCGACCCATGCGTATATGGGATTGTCCGATGCAAAGGTCGTGGATGCTCAGGCAGGATTTGAGAGCGGAATGGGAGCGGTGCTGGCTGCGCTTGCAGGCATCAATGTCATCTCAGGCCCGGGTATGCTCGATTTCGAGAGCTGCCAGAGTCTTGAAAAGCTTGTTCTGGACAATGAAATTTGCGGCATGGCCCTGAGGATGGTCAGAGGTGTGGAAGCCAGAGGGCCTCGACTCGGCGCGAGTCTTTACGGCGACATCTATCACAGCGAGCATTTCATCGGATCTGAAGAGACACTCAGGTGGGTGAGGGAAGAAATGAACCATCCGGGTGCCACAGTGGACCGCGAGCCTTATGAGCCGTGGGTGAGGCATGGCAGGAAAGATGCCTGGCAGCGTGCGAAAGAGGAAGTCAATCGCATACTCACCGGACATGTGGTACAGCCCCTCCCGGATAGTGTTCTGAAAGAGCTGAATGCCTTTATGCTGAAGGATCTTAAGAAAGCCGGGCTCGGGAATTTTCCGGACAATCCATCGCATCCAAAATAAAGATAACTGGAAAGAGAAAACGAGAAAGGAAGTACCTCATGCGGAAATCCATTCTGGAACGTTTTTTCCGGTATGTCAGGATCGACACTCAATCACGGGAAGATGCAGGGGATGTTTATCCCAGCACCGAGAACCAGAAAGTACTGGGCAGGATGCTGGTGGAGGAATTGAAAGCCCTTGGACTCAAGGATGCGGAAATGGATGAGCACGGGTATGTGACGGCGACCTGTCCCTCCAACCTGCCGTCCATAGAGGAGAAGAAAGTACCTGTGATCGGTTTTATCGGCCATATGGATACTTCTCCGGAAGTTTCCGGAAAGGACGTGAAACCCGTGCTTCACCGGAACTACAGAGGAGGAGATATTGTGCTGCCCGGTGATAAAAGCCAGATCCTCCGGCAGGATCAGAATCCGGAGCTTTTGAAATACATCGGGGATGATATCGTCACTTCCGATGGAACCACCCTGCTCGGAGCGGATAACAAGGCTGGCCTGGCCGAGATCCTCACCATGATCGAAGTGCTCAACAGGGATACAGAGATAAAACATGGGAAAATAAGGATCGGTTTTACGCCTGATGAAGAGGTGGGTGCCGGGACGAAATATTTTGATGTCAAACGATTCGGGGCGGATTATGCCTATACGGTGGACGGTGAGAGAGCAGGAGAGGTAGAAAACGAGACATTCAATGCGGCACTGGCCGTTTTCACAATAAACGGTGTCAATATGCATCCTGGATATGCAAAGGGCAAAATGGTGAATGCCATTCGCGTGGCGTCCGGTATTATCGGATCACTCGAAGGAGATCCGGCACCAGAAAATACCGAAAAACGGGGAGGCTACCTGCATCCGTACCAGATCGAGGGAGGGGTCGAGAAAGCTGTCATCAAGGTTCTGCTGCGTGATTTTGAAAAAGAGGGGATGAGGGAGAAGGAGAAACGCCTGAAACAGATTGCAAAGGAGAACGGGAAAAGCCACCCCGGTGCCCGTATACTTCTGGATATTCAGCATCAGTATGAGAATATGCGGTTCAAGCTTGAGGAGTTTCCTGATGTCGTGGAATATGCTCTTGAAGCGGTCAGGCGCACAGGATTAGAACCGCAGCTCCAGATCATACGCGGTGGAACAGACGGAGCGCGGCTTTGTTTTAAGGGCCTGCTGACACCCAATCTGTTCACCGGCGGAATGAACTTTCACAGCAAGCTGGAATGGGTGGCTGTATCTGCAATGGAGAAAGCTGTTGCCACTCTGGTCAATCTGGTTCAGGTCTGGACCGAAAAAAGTCTTTGATCTGCACTGCGCATTCAGGGAAAACAGAGAAGCCGTTCCGGTCATTCCAGTCGTAAAGAGTTAGCTCAATCATCTGCCTCTGTTCACTATTCTCCGGAAGATGAAATACATTTCCTGTCAATGAAAATTCAGGGTGTACATTTTTTCCGTGTAACTGTTCATTTTGCACACATGAAAAAGGATTTTCTGACTGGCGCCAGTGAAGGCGGAATGTTCATAATCCTATATAAATCAGTCATTAATAGGTTCATGGTCATTCCTTCAGGATTCTGGCACGACATTTGCCAATTTACTGGGCGAATGGGTCTAAAAAAATCACTTCCTTTCCTCTTTTCCTCAAAAGCCGTTGTTGAAAGATACAACGGCTTCCTTTTTTTGGGGGGGGGAGGGGGTAACCCTCGTTCGGGCTGTCTCCTCCTGCTATCCTGACGATCCGGTTGTAGAATTTTCATTCGGAGAAAGATACTTGACCAGAGTTCCCCAGCGTTTATCCATACGGAAGCCTCTTCTGGTATAGAATTCCTTTAGAAAGAAATGGGTTTTCACCATCTCTATTCCCTGGCTTGCCATGCGGTTGCAGAAATCCTCGATCATAGCGGAGGCAATGCCTCTTTCCTTGACGGGAGAAGCTACAACGGTAGCCTCGATCTGGGCGATTCCGTTCTCCAGCCTCTTATAGCTCATTCCGCCGATTATTCTTTCCTGAGAATCCAGCAGAACAAAATGTTCGTCCTGTTCAGATATGGATTTGGGGAAATTTTCCTCATAGAAGAGACGGTACAGCTGTCCAAGCTCCATGGGTTCCACCGGCTCACGCAATTTGTAGATCTCCCCATACCTGTCCGTGATGAAGGTCTGCACGATGACGTGTTTTTCGCTGCTCTTGCCGATTGTCTGAAATTCCAGTTTTTGTCTTGTCTGCATTCTTGGAAAGACCATACGGCTGAAAACCTCCCTGTCTTCCTGATGCACGATTTCGGATTGCAGCTCCGAGAGTTCGAGCATTTTTACCGCAGGAACGGATGGATTTTTTGACATGCACTGGATGAGCCGGTCGAAACGGCGCAGTATTTTTTCCCTTCTCCTGATAAAATAGGTATTTCTGTAAAGGATATAGCGGATGATGTCCGGAAAACGGTGCAGGCGGTACAGCCATAATACTTCGAGCACCATCTGCTCACGCGTGATGGAAGTGGCATTCGGATTCAGCTGCTGCCATTCCACGTACCTGTCTATGGCATTGTGAAGGGCAAGAGGCATGTAACCGGTGCTGGATATGTTTTCCAGATAGGAATCCAGTTTTTTCGCCAGATCCGTGCTGTACCGGTCCGCGGGTTTTTCCTGAAAGATGTCGGTTTTGAGCTGATCGAGAAATTGCCTGGCGGACGGTTCATCGAGGACTTCAAAACAAGCATCGAAAATCCAGTATATATCCAGTAAATTCCTTGTCCAGGGAAAGTGAGCGATGGTCCGCAGGTAAAAGTTGTAAAGCACCGGTTTGACGATGGATAATGTATTCCCGTACTGTGTCCATCCAGTGATGGAAAGTATGGTAGCACCTTCCTGAAAATCCATTTCAGGGATTGCGACATTGCCTGGCGATACCTCTCCAGGTATGATCTGCCTGCCGCTGTTGATCCAGCCCTGGAAAAAAACAGCGATAGCCTGAATAAAGAGTTTTCGAATTTCTTTGACATCCTGCAGGGGTTTTCCCGCTGCATGAAGGTTTGAAAACTGCCTTATTTTATCCCACAAGGTCAGCTCGCCGAGATAGGCCAGGGAACGCGCAC
>CAYXFJ010000059.1:0-1633 GCA_964464265.1 uncultured bacterium | reverse complement strand
GTCGGTTGCATCCGAACCGCGGAAGCACAGAGTGCCCATAGGGATATCCGGAGATCGCGGCAAGCCAGTATATGGATTCCCGTGACTGCGGTACATTCATATCTTCCCACAGCACCAGCTGCAGTTTGTAATGTTTTCCCTTGTTTGTCGTTACACTCATCAGATAGTGCAGATGATGATGCAGTGTGTGAATTCTCGAAACCCAGATCCCCTGGTCAGGCACGTCTTCTATCCGGAACATTCGCTCTCTGAAAGCGAGCATGATCGACTGCTTTAGAAAGGTCGTTCCCACGATCACTTTCTTGATTCTGCTGATCTCCGATTCAGACAGTCCCTGATCGAATAACAGTCGGGATGACCAGTCAGCGTCTGATGTGGGAGGCGTTTCCGCATCGAGTTTCTGTTCATATTCCGATACAAGTTCGGAATAGGCTTTAACCGCAGCCACGGCCAAAACAGGATCCGCTTTATAAAGAATCCAGCTCGCCAGTTCAGCGCGCACCGATGCGTAAAATTCAGGATGATTGCTCACAAACTGGCGCAGGATCTCGAAAATAGTGATGAATTGCTGGCGAGTCGTCTCTGAGATAGGCCATTTGAGTTGTATCCTGTACATAAAAAGTCTCTGCCTGAGTGCTTCGAGACGCCGCCTTTCGAGCCTGCTGAACGCTATTGTCTCAATGGAAGCCTGATTCAGAAAGGTCAGTCCAGAATAGACAAAGGCGGGGAAGGATTTGCTGTAGTCAGGTGTGGGTTCATCGAGGAGAAGGATCTGATAGGCAAGACAACGCATGTTTTCCACCGGATGGCGTGCGAGAGCCTCGAGACGGTAGCGAATGGTCAGACGGAGCTGGCCTGTTTCCTGTTTAAGGACCTCACAGAGTCTTTTTAGCGATTCTTCCGCCCTTTCTGTTTCCGAAAATAACATACAGGATAAGAGCTGATTGAAGAGTAGCAAATGCCTGTTCTTCACCTGCCCCGGAAAGGGAATGTTTTCAGGATCCAGCTGCCTGCGGTTCCAGGGAAGTAAAACCTGGGGAGAGATGGACCTCAACGGAACATCCCAGCCATCTTTGCAGGGGCAGAAATCGATCAGGGAAGGATTGCCCAACCAGAGCAGAGGCTGTCTGGAGAAAAGGTCCATATCGATGACATGTTCTTTGAAGCTGTATTCCAGGTCTCCGATGATCAATGTGTCCGGTTCGCTGCCGGATTCCAGTGGAAGCACCTTGCACGTGCTTCTGTTGTACAGCCCGTTATCCTGTGCATGGATATCATCTTCGAGTATTCCTAGATCTCTGAAGAACCAGCGGGGTAAACGTATGCGCTCATCCTGCCATTTGAGCTCGATGATCTCCCTCTGATACAGCTCTGCGATTGGGTCTGCGAAATGCCTCTCTATAACCTTCCGGTTCAGAGATCCTTTAGGAGTGATCTCTTTCTTCTCCGGATCGAAATCCCGTGGCAGCAGACAGAAATTGATCACTCTTTCATAGGGTGCCAGGTCCTGGTTGGCGCTTCTGATGAGCTGGTGGAAATATTCACGCTTGCTTTCATCGGATGAGAGTGCCTGAAAAACCGGTTCGCTCAGTTCAGGGACGATGAATAGAACATTGTAGGGTTTACAATCCCC
>CAYXFJ010000058.1:14051-14311 GCA_964464265.1 uncultured bacterium | reverse complement strand
TGATCCGGGAACACATTAAAGTGGAAGATATACGCTACGCAGGCTTCATCGACGAAGGTATCGGATATATTCTCCTCACGCGTTTTTCCAAATATGCCGGCCAGGAAGTTTACGACGAGATACAGAACCTGAAAAAATCAGGGATGAAAGGACTGATACTGGATCTGAGGTCCAATCCTGGCGGTCTTCTGCCTGCCGCTGTCGCCGTATCCGATCTCTTTGTTCTGAAAAACAAGGTCATCGTATCTACAAAGGGAAGA
>CAYXFJ010000058.1:0-14001 GCA_964464265.1 uncultured bacterium | reverse complement strand
TTTCCGTGATCCCGTGGTTACAGATCTCCCCCTGATAATACTGGTGAACCGTTTCAGCGCCTCCGCTTCGGAGATCGTCGCAGGAGCGATTCAGGACAATGATATAGGCATTGTTGTCGGGGATACGACCTTTGGTAAAGGACTGGTTCAGACTGTGCTTCGTCTGAGCCCGACCTCCGCTCTCAAGCTCACGACCGCCAAATACTACACACCCAGCGGCCGTTGCATACAAAAAACCAGTTATTCGGATTGGTCCGATTCGCTGCTCATGGATAAAACCCTCGCGTATAAAACATCCGCCGGAAGGGATGTTTACGGTGGTGGCGGCGTCGCGCCGGATATCTATATTAAACCGGAAAGGGCCAGTGATTATGTTGTGGATTTGCAGAGGAAATCGCTTTTCTTCAATTTTGCAGTGCATTATGCGAATACGCACACCACACTGGATTCAAGTATGGTTGTAACCGATGACATTCTCGGCCAATTCAGCAGCTATATAAAGGAAAAAAATTACAGCTACAAACATCCCATAGAAGCCAATCTCAACGTGCTCAAGATGGAGGCAGTCGACGGGCATTACGGTGTGGATTTCCTGCAAAACGTCGACAGGCTGGAGAAATCCCTGAACAGCAAAAAAGAAGAGATGTTTTCCGGTAACAGGGACCAGATACGGAAACTGCTCAGAAGAGAACTGGCATCCAAATTTTTCGGCCTCACCCGTGGAACAGAAATCAGTCTCATGGAAGATCCCGCAGTTCAGAAATCGATTAACATCATAAAAGATCCGGAATTGTACCGCAGCGTACTGAGTTTGAAACAGTAGAAAACCCTGGAAAGGGAATTTTTATTCTACTGAAATAGTACCATACAATTTATAATTAAAATAAAAAGCGGAGGAATTCTAATGGCAAACAAATTCGTTTATTTTTTCGGTGGAGGAAAGGCAGAAGGCAGGGCAGAAATGAAAGAGCTTCTCGGCGGTAAGGGAGCCAATCTGGCTGAAATGTCCAACCTCGGTATCCCCGTACCACCGGGATTCACAATCTCGACCGAAGTCTGCACCTATTTCATGAAGCACGCCGGCAAATACCCTGACGGGCTTACCCGGGAGGTGGATCAATCTGTCACGCAGGTTGAAAAACTCCTGAACAAGCGCTTTGCAGATCCCGGAAATCCCCTTCTTTTTTCCGTTCGTTCAGGTGCCAGGGCTTCCATGCCTGGCATGATGGAAACTGTATTGAACATCGGCCTTACTGAAAAGACGATCCCCGGCCTCATCAGGAAGAGTGGTTCCGAACGCTTCGTATACGATGCCTACAGAAGATTGATCATGATGTATTCTGATGTGGTCATGGAAAAGGCTGCCGGCATAGAGCCAAAAGACGGAATGGGCATTCGGGCACAGCTCGAACGTGAGATGCATAAACTCAAAAGCAGCAGAGGCATCAAAGAGGATACGGAACTGACTGTAGAGGATCTGAAGAAACTTGTTTCCATTTTTAAGAAGAAAATCAAACAGGTGCTTAAAAAGGACTTTCCTGAAGATCCCAGAAAGCAGCTCTGGGGTGCCATTTCTGCTGTATTCACATCGTGGAACGGAAGACGCGCCATGTCGTACAGACGCATCGAAGGCATACCGGACGAGTGGGGTACTGCCGTTAATGTACAGGTCATGGTTTTTGGAAATATGGGTGACAGTTCTGCGACAGGTGTTGCATTTACCCGCGACCCCTCTACCGGGGAAAATAAATTTTACGGTGAGTTCCTGGTGAATGCCCAGGGCGAAGATGTGGTCGCCGGGATCAGGACCCCTCAGGCAATCAACGAAGTTTCAAAAAGCGATTCATCCAGGCACCTTCCTTCTCTGGAAAAATTGATGCCGGTGCTGTACAGACAGCTGGCGGAGATCCGGACAAAACTGGAAACCCATTACAGGGATATGCAGGACATCGAGTTCACCATAGAGGACGGTGAACTTTACATGCTTCAGACCCGGGTTGGAAAAAGAAACGGTGTCTCGGCTGTACGAATGGCTGTCGAAATGTGCAATTCAAATCTGATTTCAAAAAAAGAAGCGATCCTTCGCGTCAAACCCCATCAGCTGGAAGAGCTTCTTCATCCCATGCTGGATCCCAGATCTGAGAAAAAATCGCATCTCCTCGCCAAGGGACTGCCAGCCGGTCCCGGAGGCGGAGTGGGACAGATCGTATTCACTGCGGACGATGCCGAATCATTGGCAAAGCAGGGTAAGCAGGTCATACTCGTCAGGGATGAAACGAGTCCGGAAGATGTACATGGCATGAAGATGGCCCAGGCAATTCTTACCGCAAAGGGAGGAATGACCAGCCATGCAGCTCTGGTCGCCCGTGGATGGGGCAAATGCTGCATCGTGGGATGCGGAGCATTGAACATCGACGCAGCCAAAAAAACCCTCACCGTCTCCGGCCGTACATTGACACAGGGAGAATGGATCTCCCTCAACGGGACCATAGGAGCAGTGTATGAAGGTAAAGTAAGCCTGCTTCCCGCAGATCCTGAAAAAAATACCTATTACAAAACCCTTATGCACTGGGCGGATGAGATCCGCCGGCTCGGCATACGTACCAATGCAGACAATCCCAAGGATGCCAGGACAGCCAGGAATTTCGGAGCAGAAGGAATAGGCCTCTGCAGAACCGAGCACATGTTCTTCGGTCAGGACCGCATAGCAGCCATGAGGGAAATGATCCTTGCAAATGATCAGAAGGGCCGTAAGGCTGCACTTAAAAAATTACTGCCCTACCAGAAAAAGGATTTCATTGGTATTTTCCGTGAAATGGACGGTCTTCCTGTGACCATCCGTACTCTGGATCCTCCATTGCATGAATTCCTTCCTGCAGACGATGCCAGCCAGAAGGAGATGGCCAGACTGATGAATGTATCCGTTAAAGTCATCAAGGAAAAAGTTCAGAATCTGCATGAGCTTAATCCTATGCTGGGTCATCGCGGCTGCCGTCTGGGTATCACCTATCCAGAAATAACGGCCATGCAGGTTCAGGCCATCATGGAAGCGGCATGCAAAGTGGCCCAGGAAGGTGTAAAAGTATTTCCTGAAATCATGATTCCTCTGATCGGAACATGGGAAGAAATAAAAGATCAGAGAGACGTTGCTGAATCCGTAGCAAAGGACGTGATCAGGAGAACGGGCGTTAATGTCAAGTATTCCGTAGGTACCATGATCGAAATACCACGGGCAGCCCTTACAGCGGATAAGATCGCTGAACTGGCCGAGTTCTTCTCTTTCGGTACCAATGATCTGACACAGATGACCTATGGATACAGCCGCGATGATGCAGGAAAGTTTTTGCCAGAGTACATTGAGAAAAAAATACTCCCGGCGGATCCATTCCAGACGCTGGATCAGGTGGGTGTGGGTCAGCTGGTTGACATGGGTATAAAGAGAGGGCGTTCAACCCGGCCGGATCTCAAGGTAGGAATCTGCGGTGAACATGGTGGCGATCCTGCTTCAATCGATTTCTGTCATCGTGTCGGAATGAATTATGTCAGCTGTTCCCCGTTCCGGGTTCCTATTGCCAGACTGGCTGCAGCACACGCCACTCTTAAAAACAAATAATCATGTTACTTCCGGATGAGGACAAAAACCGGTAGAAAATCCAACTAGCATAAAGAGGTCCCGTTTCCGCGGGACCTCTTTTTTAAAAGTCTAAATGGAATCTTTTCTTTTTGCAATGCCTGTCGCTCCATTGATGATTGTTTTTCAACCCGATTCTGTCTGTATAAATCCTGTTGAGTTCTATTTTTTATTATAAACCGTATTCCAGAAAAATCCTGCAAGACTTTTTATGTTTTTTTTTAAATTATTTTCCATTTTTTACTTGACAATCAATTCTTTTTTGGTATATTTTCCACGCCTGTCAAGGGGGGGTGTGGATTGTGGATAATTTGTGAATAATTACTCCAATCCGTTTTATTTCTCCATTTCTTATTGTATTTAATAAAGATAGTACCTGTTACTATAGTAAAGGGACAGAATATAACTATTTATAATTATTATATTTTATTCATGTCTTTTATGTAAAGTAGTTTCATTTTTTCAAAAAAGGAGAAGTATATGGTTCAGGGTGTGGATAACTTGCCCCTTTATGTGGATAACTCGTCTCCGGATGAAATCTGGGATCGCTGCCTCAAAATTATCAAGGAAAATGTCAATCCCCAGAGCTTTCAAACCTGGTTTCTTCCTATCAGACCGTTGAAAATCGAGGGGAACCAGATGATCATTCAGGTTCCCAGCCAGTTCTTTTACGAATGGCTCGAAGAACACTACCCGCGTATACTGCGTATGGCACTGTCGGAGGTTCTGGGAGAAGAATCTGTCCCTGTATACAGGATACTTCAAAAAGAGACCTCTCCCGCAGAGACTGTGCTCTTCCAGACCAAAAAGTCTGTGGGCACATATATGGGGGATGAAACCTATCTCAACTCCAGATATACATTCGATACATTTGTTGAAGGAAGCGGAAACCAATTCGCAAAGGCGGCTGCTCTTGCTGTTTCGGAAGCGCCAGGGAAAACCTCTTTCAATCCACTGGTAATATACGGAGGAGTCGGACTTGGAAAAACGCATCTCACTCAGGCGATAGGGAATTTCGCAAAAGACCGTCACCCGGGCATGAGTATACGGTATGTATCCAGTGAAAAATTCACTATTGAATTCATCAATTCCATACAGAACAACCTCACTTCGGAATTCAGCAGCATATACCGTAACGTAGACCTGCTTCTGGTGGATGATATTCAATTCTTCATGAGCAAGGAGCGAACACAGGAAGAGTTCTTTCATACCTTCAATACTCTGCACCAGAAAGGCAAACAGATTGTCCTTTCTTCAGACAGACCTCCCAAAGAATTACGTGGCCTGGAAGAGCGTCTTCTATCCCGCTTCCAGTGGGGTCTTGTGGTGGATATACAGCCGCCCGACCTTGAAACACGAATAGCAATTCTTCAGCAAAAGGCAGATGCGGACAACATCAATATACCCATCGAAATCATCGAATATATTGGTACCAACATTACATCCAACATAAGGGAACTTGAAGGGGCATTAATAAAACTGCTCGCTTTTTCTTCCCTGAAAGGTGTTGACATCGATCTCGATCTGGCAAAGATCGTTTTAAAAGATGTTGTGCTCGATAAAAAACACGATGTCTCGATCGAGGAAATTCAGAAAGTTGTATGCAACTATTTCAACATACCTGACGATCTCCTGAGGGGTAAAAGCCGTAAAATGGAAATTGTTCTGGCCAGACAGGTTGCCATGTATCTGTCAAAGGGTCTGACACGGTATTCATTAAAAAGCATTGGTCTCCATTTCGGAGGAAGAGATCATACCACAGTCATTCATGCCATCCGAACGGTTCAGGATATTCTGAATGACCACTCCGGCAATCACAGGATAAAAGAAGCTGTCGAAGATTTAAGGAAAAGGATTGAAATATCTTCAATCTAATCACCGAAACTGTGGATAATGCTCTTCTTTTCGTTAACAGAATGTGGATAAACAGAGGACATTTTTTAACCTTTTTTTCATATCGTTATTTATCCCCGCATTATCCCCGTCAATTCACACCCTGTCCACAATTCAATAATAAAAAGATAATATTTTATCTTATTGTTTTTTCAGTACATATAAATATGCTTTTCTTTTCTTTCAACATTTTGCACATGTCTATTACAACTATTTCTTCTTGAATATTTTAAATAAAATGATTATAATGTTCATTGTTCATAAGAACAACATAAATCCCGGGAGGATTTGAAAATGAAATTTAATATTCCTCAAAGTCGTCTCTTGGAGTCTCTTCTTTCCGTATCGGCCGTTGTTCCTGCCAGATCGACTACACCCGTACTGGAGAACATACTTTTCGAAGCTGGAGAAAAATCGTTGAAATTGACAGGAACGGATCTTGAAGTATCTATGACCACAGAGATATCCTGCGATCAGATTGAAAAACCGGGCGCTGTTGCACTCCCGGCAAGAGTGATAACCGAGACAATACGGTCTCTGCCGGATATTCCTGTTCATTTTGAATCAGACAATAATCACAGGGTGAAAATAACAACGGATCAGGGACTTTACCAGGTGGCGGGTATTACAAAGGATAATTTTCCTGAAATGCCGGCCTTCACGAATGAGAAAACCATTGAAATTCAGAATTCCACGCTGACCAGGATGTTTCGCAAGACTCTTTTTGCTGTCTCATCAGAAGAGTTGCGTCCGGCATTGATGGGCGTTTTCATGCAGATTATGTCCGATGAGCTCCGAATGGTCGCTACAGATGGACACAGGCTGTCCAAGATCGTGGATAAGACATTCAGGTTTGATGATGAGCCTCTGCGTTTAATCATTCCTCCAAAGGCAATACAGATTGCACTGAAGAACTGTGACGAGGAAGGAAAATCACGGCTGACCGTTGATGAGAACGGTCTTTGTTTCTTTTTCGGTAAAACGACTCTTTATACCCGTCTCGTGGAAGGGGATTACCCGGATTATGAACGAGTGATTCCCAGGGATAATGAAAAGAAACTCACTGTTGATAAAAACCTTCTGATAGCTTCCGTGAAAAGGGTTTCGCTATTTTCAAGCGCACTGACCCATCAGGTAAGATTTTCAATCTCCCCCGGAAAACTGGTCATCAATTCGGAAGATCTTGATGCCGGCGGTGAGGCGAGAGAAGAGCTATCCGTTGAGTACAACGAGGATAACATGGAGATTGGTTACAACGCCCAGTATGTTATGGATATATTAAAACACGTGGACACAACGAATGTTGTATTTCACCTGAAAAACCCCGTAAAGGCAGCTCTGATAACTCCATCCACACAAACTGAGGATGAATCCTTTCTGATGCTGATCATGCCCATCAAACTGAGCTCATAATACATGGATCGCATTGGGAATATAATCGAAGAATTCATTCGGGTAACAGGTATTGAAAAACCGATAAAACGCTACCGGGCATTGCAGATCTGGCCGAAGGTCGTAGGGAAAAAGATTGCCAGGATGACCGATCCCGTACGGATAGAACAGAGCAGGATATTCGTAAGGGTGAAAAATGATGCATGGCGGCATGAGTTGATCTATCACAAACCGGAAATCATTCGAAAACTCAATATTGAGCTGGGGTCGGATACCATAGACGATATCATCCTGTTATAAAGCGAGGAAGAATGGCTGAAGAAAGATACGATGCGACCAAGATTATTGTGCTGAAAGGGCTTGAGGGGGTCAGGAGACGGCCCTCCATGTACATTGGAGATACCTCCACGCGAGGGCTTCATCATATTGTGTATGAAGTGATAGACAACAGCGTTGACGAAGCACTTGCCGGTTTCTGTGACTCAATTGACGTCATAGTACATGAAGATGAAAGCGTCACTGTGAGCGACAACGGACGGGGTATCCCTGTGGATATGCATCCCACTCAAAAAAGACCGGCCCTGGAAGTGGTCATGACTATGCTGCACGCCGGCGGAAAATTTGACAAGCAGTCATACAAGGTATCAGGAGGATTGCACGGAGTGGGTGTCTCTGTGACCAATGCCCTCTCCAAATGGTGCAGGGTAAAAGTTTTTCGTGACGGTAAAATCTATCAGCAGGACTATGAGATAGGTTCGCCTGTTTCGGATGTAAAAGTCGTGGGTAATGTCAAGAATAAAACAGGCACTGAAACCTCCTTTCTTCCGGATCCTGCAATCTTCAAAAAGACGCAAATCAAATTTGAAATCCTGAGCCAGAGATTGATGGAGCTCTCCTTTCTGAACAAAGGACTGCGAATACGCCTGAAGGACGAAAGGGACAAAAAAGAAAAAATATTCCACTCAAAAGGCGGGTTGAAAGAGTTTGTGGAATACATAGACTCATCGAGAACCTCTCTGCACAGGAAACCGATCATTATTGAGAGTTCCCGCGAGGATGTGGAAGTGGACGTGGCTCTCCAGTATAATGATTCCTATCAGGAAAATATATTCACCTTCGTCAACAATATTCCGACCACCGAGGGTGGAACGCATCTGATCGGTTTTAAAACAGCCCTGACACGATCGCTGAACACACATGCTCAGAAAAACAATCTGATCAAAAATGGTGGAATGGTGCTCACGGGTGATGATGTGCGGGAAGGCCTGACAGCCGTGATCAGCGTCAAGGTACAGGACCCGCAGTTCGAGGGTCAGACCAAGACCAAACTGGGCAATAGTGAGGTCAGGGGAATTGTAGAGTCCGTGGTGGGAGAGGGTCTGACAGAATTTCTGGAGCAAAATCCACCTGTCTCAAAGAAGATCATACAAAAGTGCCTTGCAGCTGCAACTTCCAGGGAGGCGGCAAGAAAAGCAAGAGAACTGACAAGGCGCAAATCAGCACTGGAAAGTGATACTCTTCCGGGCAAACTGGCCGATTGCTCTATAAGGGAACCGGAGCACAGCGAACTGTACCTTGTCGAGGGAGACTCTGCCGGCGGATCCGCAAAACAGGGAAGGGACAGGCAATTCCAGGCCATACTCCCGCTCAGAGGGAAGATATTGAATGTGGAGAAGGCCAGTCTGGAGAAAATTCTCAGCAATCAGGAAATACAGACCATGATTTCCGCTCTTGGGACAGGGATCGGTAGCGATGATTTTGATATCTCCAGGCTGCGGTATGGAAAGGTCATCATCATGACCGATGCCGATATCGACGGCTCCCATATCAGAACGCTGTTGCTGACCTTCTTCTTCAGGTATCTGAGAGATCTGATCGAGTTGGGTCATATCTACATAGCGCAACCGCCGCTGTACCGGTTGAAAAAAGGGGAAAAAGAGGTTTACGCTTACAACGATGATGAGCGGGAGGAATTGATGGGGAAAATGGGGAAAGAAGGAGTAAATATTCAGCGGTACAAAGGTCTGGGTGAAATGAACCCCGAACAGCTTTGGAAGACCACCATGGATCCCGAATCACGCACCATTCTTCAGGTGACGATCGACGATGCTGTGGAAGCCGATCAGATCTTCTCCATTCTGATGGGTGACAAGGTGGAACCCCGCAGGGAATTCATAGAAAACAATGCGGATCTGGTCCGTAATCTGGATGTCTAAGGTGAAAGCATATGGCAGAGAAAAGAGATAGGATCATACCGATATATATCGAAGAGGAGATGAGAAATTCCTACATCGATTATTCCATGTCGGTTATTGTTTCAAGAGCGCTTCCCGATGTCCGGGATGGTCTGAAACCCGTGCACAGGCGTATTCTGTATGGAATGCTAGAGCTGGGACTTCAGCCGAACAGACCGTACAGAAAATCAGCGAGAATCGTGGGAGATGTTCTGGGCAAGTACCATCCGCACGGGGATTCGGCCGTATATGAATCCATGGTCCGGATGGTTCAGGATTTTTCCTTGCGCTATCCCATGGTCGACGGTCAGGGGAATTTCGGATCGGTTGACGGAGATGCAGCTGCGGCAATGCGGTATACGGAAGCGCGGCTGACCCCCATAGCCGTCGAGATGATCGAAGATATTCAAAAGGAAACGGTCGATTTCGTTCCAAATTTTGATGAATCCCTCATGGAACCGTCTGTCATGCCGTCTCTGTTTCCGAACCTGATCGTGAACGGATCTTCCGGTATAGCCGTGGGGATGGCCACCAATATTCCTCCGCACAATCTCAGGGAGGTCGTGGATGTTCTGATTGCGATCATCGATCATCCGGATATTAAAGATGAAAAGCTCCTGAAATGGATACACGGGCCCGATTTTCCGACAGGTGGCATCATCTATGGAGAAAGCGGTATTCATGAAGCCTATAAGACAGGCAGGGGACGCATTACGGTCAGGGCAAGGGCCACTCTCGAGACGAGCAAGAACGGGAGAGAATCGATCGTAGTGACAGAAATACCCTACCAGGTAAACAAATCCAACCTGGTTGCATCCATTGCTGACCTGGTCAAACAAAAAAAATTGGAGGGTATTTCGGATCTCCGTGATGAATCTGATCGCGATGGCATGCGCATTGTCATAGAATTGAAGCGCGATGCCCAGCCGCAGGTCGTGCTCAATCAGCTCTATGTTCACACTCAGATGCAGAGCACCTTCGGCATCATTATGCTGGCCCTGGTAGATTCACGGCCGCGCGTTCTGACGCTGAAAGAAATGCTTCAGAAGTTCATTGATCACAGGCATGAGATCATCATCAGACGGACAAAATTCGATCTGGCCAAAGCGGAACAGCGGGCTCATATTCTCGAAGGCCTGAAGATCGCTCTGGACCATATAGATGCGATCATTCAGCTGATAAAAAAATCGAAAAACCCGGAGATAGCCCAGCAGGGGCTGATGAAGACCTTCAAGCTGTCCGAGATCCAGGCCAAAGCCATACTCGACATGAGGCTTCAGAGACTGACGGGACTCGAGAGGAAGAAAATTGAGGATGAGTACCTGCAGCTGATCAAGGACATAGAGAGAATGAAGCTGATCCTGGCCAGCAAAGACAAACAGATGGAACTGATCAAGCAGGAATTAAAAAGGATCCAGGAAAAATACGGGGACGACAGAAGAACCGAGATCGTGGCGAAAACCGAGGAGTTTTCTATAGAGGATACCATCGCTGAAGAGGATATGGTCATCACGATCACTCTTTCCGGCTATATCAAGAGATTCCCTGTTTCAGGATACAAGCGGCAGGGGCGGGGTGGTAAGGGCGTTATAGGGGCGGATACGCGGCAGGAGGATTCCATTGAGCACCTGTTCATAGCTTCCACCCATCACTATATTCTTTTCTTCACGAATATCGGAAGATGTTATTGGATGAAGGTTCATGAAATTCCGCAGGGAGGACGGGGGGCGCGGGGAAGGGCGATCGTCAATCTGCTCGCTGTAAGCAAGGGTGAAAGGGTGGCTTCTGTCGTTCCTGTCAAGAATTTTGACGAAGATAAGTATCTTTTCATGTCCTCCCGGAATGGACATGTGAAGAAGACCCATCTTTCTGAATTCAGCAATCCAAGAAAGACAGGTATCCTTGCTATGTCCATTCACAAAGGAGATGATCTGATAGGATCGAAACTCACAGATGGAGGACAGGACATTGTCCTGGGCACTCACGAAGGAAAAGCGATACGGTTTCATGAAGAGAAAGTGAGGTCCATGGGCAGGACTGCTGCGGGTGTCAGGGGGATAAGGCTATCCAAGGATGACTTCGTTGTAGGAATGGTTGTGGTCAGGCGTGATGATACCCTAATGGTGGTGACCGAGAACGGTTATGGCAAGAGATCGTCCATCTCAGATTACAGGGTGACTTCCAGAGGGGGGAAAGGTATCATCACCCTGAAATGTACCGAGAAAGTCGGGAACCTGATTGCGATCATGGACGTGGTAGATAAAGATGACCTGCTCTTGATTACCAACAAGGGGCTGGTGATCAGACAGAAAGTGGAGAACATCAAGGTCATTGGCAGAAACACTCAGGGCGTGCGTCTCATACGTCTTGAGGAAGGCGACAAAGTGGCTGATGTAGCATGCGTCGTTCGGGAAGAAGATGAGTGAAAGGTGGAAGGCGTTGTATACACAGATCATACCGCCGATGTTGGAATGCGTGTCTGGTCTGACAATCTGGAAGGATTGTTCGAGAGAGCTGCAAAAGGCATGATCTCTCTGGTGGTCCGTTCCGGTTCCTGTAAAAGAAATATTGAAAAATCTCTTTCAGTGGAAGCCGAAAGCCTGGAAGAGCTGATGCTCTTGTGGCTGAGGGAGATTTTGTATTTTCTCGAGAGAGATAGCCTCTTATTCTCCAGGTTTCGGGTATCCGTTCGGGAAAAATCATCCACTGAGGGATATAAGTATCAAATTATAGGAACATTGAAGGGGTTTAAGGTGGATCTTTCTAGGCATGAAATTTGCTTGGAAATAAAGGCGATAACCCGTCATTGTCTTTCCGTTCACAGGACGGCAGGAGGATGGGAAGCCGATATTTTATTTGATGTCTAGAGAGGTGATATTTATGTGGGAGAACGAGACGGTTGTGCTTGTTACGAGCCTGAAAAAGAGAATGCTCGAAGGGAAAAAACAGGTCAGGTACAAAAAAATATGCGAAGATGATGCCGTTCCACTCTTTGTACGGACACTTTTTGATAACAGAGTGGAAGCGTTAATTAAAGACGAGACGCCTTTCATATTGAAATCCACATCTCATTTTCGTCTTGAGAATGAGGACCTGAACCAGTTTAACAGCCGTATCAAGTCGATATTGATAGATAGCGTCACGTTCCCGGAGAATGAAGTAGAGGAAATTCTCAGACAGGCGCTCATCATCCGTCTGGACTATATCGTTAAACCCATCGCGACGATGAGAAAAATGCTTTTTCCGAACGGACGGTATGTGCGGGTTTCTGAAATTGAAGACAGGCTGCAGGCCTTTTTGAAAGTGCTTCCCTATGCAGGTCTGCTCGTGGATGTATGCAAAAGAGATGAAAAGGATGTGCTGCAGCCCGATGATTATGGAAATATTTCGAACCGTTTACTTCAAATGGCACTTGGAGAGGATCCTGTCAAGGTACTGTTAAGGGATTTTTCCGTTCTCGTGGAATATCTTTCAGAAACAAAAGGGGAGGAGATCCACAGGGTTGAGGGGAGCCTCATACAGGAGTTCCTTGCGGACCGAGATCTCTGGGGGTATCGCAGGGCGATGGATGTGGAGATGAAGCTGGGAAAGGAAGACTTCGAAGCTGCCGAACTGGAGTTGACCCTGAGACGCTATCAAAGTCTCAAGGCGGAATTCTGCAAGGGAACGGCGGAGCCAGCTCCTGTTATTGAAGAGAGTAAAGAACCGGATGAAAAAGTGGAAAACGGATCCGAAGAATTAAAGCTTTCCAGTGATGAGGAATGGGCTCTCAATGAGATGCTTGGAGCAGGATCCGTTTCGGATGAGATAATCAAAGAACCGGTGCCTGCGGAAAAAGAACATGAACTCGCAGCACCGGAACCCGTGAAACAGGTGACGGAATTTGAAACACCTGAAAAATCAGAAGTATTTGAATCCCAGCCTCTGGGTGTCATTCGTGAGGAAGCCACCGAGGAATCAGAAACGAATCCCCTGGAGCCGCCTGAACTGCCTGTAGTAGAAAAAGAACTTTTTTCGATTAAGGAGAACAGGGCAAATCTGCAGGTAAGTGGATTTATAGATTCTAAAACAGAGAAACTGTTTGTAAAAAAACTGTTTGGAGGTGATCAGGAGGCATACAATAGTCTTCTTGGCAAACTCGACCAGGCGGAAAGCTGGCGCGTTGCCAAGATATTGATCGACAATGAACTTTTTAAAAGGGATGTAGATCCATTCAGCAGGGAAGCCATTAAACTGGTTGACCTGGTATACAGCTGTTATTACCCAGAAGAGGGTGTTGGAGGAAAGCAATGAAAAGAGGAAAAGGATTGGTGATTGTCTTCGTTCTGTTAAGTTTCCTCACTCTGAACGCACAGACAAACGAAGGTAAAAAAGGCATGGTCACGTTTGCCGATGGACAGGTAAAAAGGCAGCCCATTGCGCTGGAGAACTGGCAGGATGCTCCTGTCAACACGAACATACTGACAGGGGATAAAGTCCGTACCTATCAGGATTCGAGAGCGGAGCTCGATCTGGCCCAGATTGATATCATTCGTCTTGCTCCCAGAACAACCGTTGACATTGTCAAGCTTTACGAGGAAACCCAGGAGAAAAAAATCCAGACGGAAATCAAAGTGGAATCAGGTGAGCTCTGGGCATCTGTACAGAAAGTTCAGATGAATGCAGAATTCGATGTTTCAACACCGATAGCCGCTGCGGCTATTACCGGAACCACGCTGAGATTCAAAGTGGGAGCGGACTCGACCACACAACTCAAAGTCTACACAGGTGAGGTTCACATCACCAACGCTCCGGGTAAAACGGATCTTAAACCGCAATCTCTTATCCCCCGGCAGGTACCGGGACCCTATC
>CAYXFJ010000057.1:0-14334 GCA_964464265.1 uncultured bacterium | reverse complement strand
ACTTAGTAAAGCGTTTCCGGGCACATACTGTATAATAATCTTTCCATTTATAAAAAGTTCCCCGTCTATGAGCCAGGCGGCTGCCATAAGGTTTTTACCCGGCTGCAGACGCTTGAGGGTTATGACCTCAGATCCGGTGTTGCGCGGAACGCTTTCTCCGTTCACAAAAATTCGTGATGGCGGATCGGTCACGAGCTGTATTTCAGCCGAAAGAGGATAACCGGGTATCTCCAGCTCTTTTCTGACAAAACAGGTATTCTTTCCCCCGTACTGCGTCACCCGGGTACCGGTCGCCAGACTGTCGCCTCCCATCGATATCTGCTCCCCTTTCAGCTTCGGACGGCACCAGTTTTTCATTTCAAAGCCCGGTTTTTCCCATCCGTCTTCGAGCATCATGGAATAGAACCAGGTCGTATCCGCAGGAACAGTCATCTTTCTTACGGGAATGCTGTATTTACCGGACAGCTCTTCCGGATCCTCTTCGATGAGCTTCACAGCCAGCCATCCCCTCGAAGGGCTGGGAGAAATAAATCCATTCTCTGTATCGTATGCCTGCTCCAGAACTGTACGGACATTCTGTTCAAGGAAAAACACATTGTCCTCACATACTGCAAGCAGTTCTTCATAATAGGGATCGGATTCCTGATTGAACAGACGCCCGGCCTCGGTCTGGTCTTTCATGCTCATCTCAATCAGCGAATGCACAGTATCTGAATAGGACAGTATATATTCTATCATTTCTTCCTGAGAATGTTCTATCTCCGCAGGATCTATGCCCGTTTTCTGTGCCCGTTTCACACCGTCCCGGGTGAAAACGAGGACTACCTGCGCAAAAGATTTGGACAGGTCCGACAGGTTGACCATGGATGTAGAAATTTCTTCTCCGGCCTCTTTCTTCTGAAAAACGGCCTCGCGGAACAGCCCTGCAGTCCTGCGGTAGGTACTGAGAGCGTCCATGGAAAGTTTTATATACTGACCGCCGAGAAGATTGATCGATGCGAGGATTTTCGACCGGGAGGCCTCAGTCCAGCGGTTGCGGATGGAAAGGCTGTCCGCCACATCGATGTTGCGCTGGTGGGCTTCGATCACAATATCCACAACAGGTTTGACCGCTTTGATCAGCACCTGGCTCTGATATTCGAGCATGGCCACATCATCCAGATCCGGAGGAATGGGGGCTTCCAGCAGCCGCGCTATGGTCCTGGTGTTCACCTCCGCCATCTGGTACAGCACTTCGGATATTTTTTCCCTGGATCTGTCAGACCAGGTTTTAACCGAGAGGGTCATGCTGTCGGATTGTGCGGCCGTACCGGAGTTGCCGTTCTGTGCTTCCCTGAGCACCTTTTCAAGGACCGTGACCGCATCCTGGTATGAGGAGAGAGAGCGTCCGTACAGCAGGGTCGTTTTTTCACTGATCTCTTTTTCCCTGACCACTCTCGAGGTTGCATCCAGTATGGGAATTTCCTGACCGGCCCATGTTACCGCATAATTCTCGTACAGCTCGCCTATCCTGTAAACCGACTCCGGCAGCCTGTGAGTCCCGTAGGCCGCGACCTTCGAATACTGATCCACCAGCCTTTTCAGGAGGGATTCCTTCTGTGATACAGACCTGTTCATGGATTCCTGCGGAAGGGTGAACCAGATCTGTGAGTACCGCTTAAAAAGTATATCAGACGCATGGAACAGCCCCTCGGAACCAAAGAAAGCATTGTCTTCCAGACCCGCTTCCTTCAGCCGGCTGCTGGTCAGATACGCATCCATATAGGAGGTCTCAGCCTGATCGAGCGAATCCTTTTCGGCAAAATAATGGCCGAGCCAGAGATGGGCTTCCACTTCCAGTGCAGAATTGGGGAAATACCTTTCGAAATCGGAAAATACCCTCCGCGCTTCCTGCGGTTTGTTCAGGTCGAGATACATCTGCCCTGTCTTGAAATACACAGAAGGGGCATCTCCGCTTTCAGGATAACGAAGCGCATAGATTCTCCCTGTTTCTATTGCCCGGGTCCAGTTCTGTGCTTTCGTGTAGAAAATGAAAGCATTGTACAGTGCATCTCTGGACCGTCCGGGATCAGTGACAAGGGAAGAGAGCTCTTCATAACGCATGGCCCCCCTGTTAAAATCACCGGCCTCTCCATAGTCGAATGCAAGATTGTTCAGTGCATCCTGTATAAGCGGGGATCCGCTGTAAGATGAGCGCAAGAGCTCGTAAGCGCGGATGGCAAGCGGGTGATCACCGATGCTCTCGTATTCCCGTCCTGCATTGAAGAGAGCCCGATCTGCGAATTCGATACCCGGTACTTCCACGGCCATCCTGTAAAAGTCCGCTGCAGCAAGAGCGGACATGCCTGAATCCGCATAGATCTGGGCCTTGAGAAAAATGGCCTCTCCCAGACGCTGCCGGGCACGCTTTTTCAATACATCAGGAACATCCGCATCCAGTATGCGTCTGGCAAAAATCTCGGCACTTTCATAGTCCTTCTTGCCAAAATAGCTTTCCAGAATGGAAAACTGGACATCGTTGATTTTTTCACTTTCTGGAAAATGCTGGGTCAGCGTTCTGAAATATTTCAGCGCTTCCGTGAATTGATCGCGTTCAAAATACAGCGCACCTGCATTGGCCAGTATGGTCGGTGTATTGTCATCGAAAGGGAAAAGTTTCAGATAATTGTCGTAGGCAGTGGCAAGCCAGTTCTCTGCTGTGGTCAGGGATCCCGTTCCTTCAGGTGTCCGGGTATTATCGGAGGCTCCTGCTCTTTTCTCCCTCTGCACCAGAGAATCGGCCACAACGATTGCGTTCATCGCCGCATCCTGTATACTGGCCAATCCCTTTTCACGGGCGAACGCTCCGTAATTTTCGCTCTGATAGACCAGACTTATCGTCAGATATTCCTGAAGGGCCTGTTTGTAATTATGAAGCTTTGTATCCAGGATGAGGGCAATGTTCCAGCGTATCATATAGGCATAGGGATCTTCAGGAAATGTATTGAGATACTGCCGGCCCATTTCCACTGCAGTCTCATAGAGCGAGGAACTCTGGTTCTCCTCAGCACGCTTTACAATGCCGTTGAAATTCTCACGAAGGGCTTCCTCTGTCAAACGGTAAGCCTGCAGCCGGTCCCTGTCCAGTGTATTCTTCTCCCACCATGCTCCGCCCGGACTGTATGTGGCAAAAAGCTTATGGCGTTCCTCGAATACCCTGTCATTGTTGCCCAGAAACCGGTAGCATTCCACGATCTTTTTCTGTATGGAGGGTGCCTGGGAATACTGGGGACGGTATTCCAGCAGGTGCGTATACGAGGAAACTGCATTTTCATACTCCTCTTTTTCCTTCATGTATGTATCGCCCAGTTTGACGAGAACATCCTCTCCCCATGGCGGATTGCCGATGCGCTTCAAATAGCTGAGAGCATTGGCAGAACCCCCGAAATCGATGAAACTGATCCCTATATACTCGATGGCTTCATCCCGGAGATCCGCACCGGCAGCCGGTTGGGAAGGTTCTATCTGTGTGAGAGCCGAAAGACCTTCAACCAGTGTTGTAAAGTAGCTGATCGCTTCAGGATACTGACTCAGCCGGTAATAGCTCCATCCGAGCTTGTACAGCGCCTCATCGTACCTCGGGCTGTTCTTATAATTCATAATATTCTTGTAATACGTGATCGCAGTGGCAAGGTTGTTGACCGGCGGATTGAAATAATATTCCGCAAGACGCATATGGGCTTCAGGGATGTAAGGGCTCTTTGGATAGGCATCGATCATATAGGCGTAGACCTGATTCGCTTTTTCATGCTCCCTCATTTCCTCGAAAAGAAAGGCTTTGTTGTACACAGCGTCATCCACCAGCTCGCTCTGTGGAAACTCATCGATGATGCGCTGATAAAAAGAGAGGGAATGACTGCAGTCCAGCCAGGGCTCATCAGGTTCCGGAGTCTTTTGCTCCCCGGACCGGATCAGTTCATCATCGTACATCTTCATCCGGTTCAGGTAATCGTCCTTTTCCTGAAAATAATAGAGATCCGCAAGACGGATGAGGATCTCATCGGTCATTTTACTGTTGGGATTCAGCTGAAGCAGTTTCTCGCCATCCTCGATGCCTCTCCGTATATAGTTTTCCTTCTGCTCCTGCAGTTCCAGCAGTTCCTGCATATAATAGACACGGTAACCTTGAAGTTCCGGAAGTGAGAGCTGGAACAGGGCCGAATCAACGCGTGTCCTGGCGCCGGTCTGGGCAGAGACCTGTGAACCGGTCAACAGACCTGCAAGAGAGAAAAATATCCACAGGAAACGCTTCATTTCTTCACCTTCTCTGTTCCCGTCTCAGGTTTTTCACGCAGTTTGCCTCCACTGGTCTCCTGATTGCGCTTGTCAAAGTATTCTTTCTCGAAGAACTTGTCCCTTTCTGCCTCTTCCCGTCTCTCATATTCCTGTCGCATCTGTTCTTCTATAAGGGATACGTCCTTCAACAGTCCCTGTATTCTGCTTTCAAGCGCCCCGCGTTTAGCCTGAAAGACCCTGTCGAGTATTTCTATTCTCGCGGAAATATCCGCAATGCGGCGGTCTTTCTCTTTGATCCTGGAGAAGTTGATATTGCTGATCCCGTAACCGCTGAAAGTCGCCCACCGGTCTATATCAATCCTGAATTCCTGCGGAGCATTTTCCCTGAGCCATATTTCGTACTGGTTCAGCCTGCCATAGTAATCTTCCAGTTCCTCCTGGCTCACCTCCATGCGGAGTGCGAGGTCAAACTGGTCTGTAGCCTGTGCGCTCCCGAGCAGTTCCTCAGCTTCCTTAATGTTTTTCCTCGTCTGCTCCTTCTCACGGAGGGTTCCAAACAAGAGCGAATTGAAGGCGTATCTAAAATATTCGCTGACCCCCATTTGCTGCACCAGCGGATCATCGATCCCCGCTGTACGCCCGCCCACAGATCTCAGGGAATGATCTTCCAGTGTCTGGATGAGACCGCTTCTCACCCTGCGGATCTGATTGAGCGTCTCCTCGTCCCCCTTGATTCTGGCCTGGCCTTCCAGACGGTCGAGCATGTCGATCTTTTCAGTCAATTTGTCCGAGAGTTCACTTTCCTGAGCGGTGTCCGGAGCAGGGATGGTACCCTGAAGGAAGCTGCGGATCTGCTCGATTTCTTTTATCATATCAAGGTCGCGTTCGCTGAATGTTTTTTCCTGATACTTCTCGATATCCTGTATGCTCTGCAAAGTGATTTTTTGCTCGGGCGAAAGGGATTCCATCTGCTCAGCCTGAAGCCCCACCTGAAATACCTGCTTCAGATCATAGATGGCTTCTTCGGAATGTCCCAGCAGCTGTTTCGAGCTCGCCGCAAGGACTCTCGCTTCATACGCATAGCTGGAGAGCATGGAATGACGGAGCAGCCATTCGGCATTTCTCAGGGCTTCCCCCGGTCTTCCGGACCTGTATGCACTCCAGGCCTTGCCAATGAGGCTGAGGTCGTAATATTTGAAATTTTCAGAGACCTGATTAAAATAAGCGATGGCCTTCTGAGGTTCGCCTTTCTCATAAGAGATCAGCCCCAGTTTTAAAAGGGCGTTGTTCTTGATCTGGGACAGGACTTCCCGGTTCGGATCGCTGACCTTTCGCTGGACAAGGTTCTGGTAGACGTTCATGGCCACATCATCCTGTCCGATATTGGAATAGCAGGCTGCTGAAAGATAAAGCGCGGGATAGAAATAAGTGGATTTCGGTGCCACGTTTTTCAGTGCCTTGATCCCATCTGCATACGCCCCAATTTCAAAATGGGCGTATCCCACCAGATAGGAGACCGTTCCCATGACCTCATCGTCCAGCGCTGCATGTCCTGTAAGCCTGCTGTAGGTTTGCGAAAGCTTCTGGAAATCATCATAGATGTAATAGATATAGATCATCTTGACCAGAGCTCTGGCCGCAAAAGAGGATTGAGGATATTTCCGGACGAGCTTCTGATATCCATTCAGCGCCTCATCCAGATAGTTGAGACCGTATGCAGACTCGCTCGCATAGTAGAGCACATCATCCAGAATCCGGTTATTTGAAAAGGTATCGAACAGATCATTGAGCTGGAGCCGGGAAAGCACAAGATCCCCTGCCGCATAATTTCCCAGAGCGTTTTCAAGATCGCGCCGGAACATCCTCAGCTCCTGCTGAGGTGTGGCAGATTTGAGGAGCCGAGTCCGGATGAACAGATATTCTGTCAGTTTGATCTTGTACTCCAGGATCCGGTTGTATTTCCATTGCTCGAAAAGATCCAGGATCGAATTTGCGTTACCGATCCCGGAATTGTCCTCTTCTTTTGTACCTGCTTCATCACCCGTATCTGACACGGCTTTGGGAGCGCCTGCGGTCATCTCTGCGGAAAACGAGGAGGATTCGATGAGCTGTCTGACCTGTATTTTCACCCTGGAAAGGGCTTCGAGCACCTGAAAATCCACATATTTTCGGGCTTCCCTTTCGAGTATTTCAATTTCGTCCAGAAGCTGCACGATGTACTGCATTTCCCGTTCATATTCACTGAGAAGTACGTCCTCAGGGGGGACTACTTCCTGAATGCCCAGATCAGAAAGCGTGATTCCTTCAGACCTCCGCGAGGCCATTTCGCTGGCGACACTGTTGGTCAGGCTAAGGAGATATTTCTCCTTGGTAACCATGGTATGGAGAAAATCCTCTCTTCTCAGGAGAAGATAGAAACCGGGTTTCGTGGTATCGGCGGGTGCGCTCTGTGCTATAAGGGATGGGAACCTGCTTAAGAAAAGGAAAATGCATAAAGAGAGGATAAAGCTGTGCACCTGGGTTTTAGTATACTGAACCATTCATCTCCCCGCTAAAGCGATATAAGATACCTCATTCAGGTACACAAATGATAATTCCGATCCTCGTGCACCGGATATGAGATGCAATTCCTCCCCTTCCTTTTTTCAAACCATGAAAAAGCGAATGAACCGCGTTTATTTATCATGCAAATGCAAAGATAAAAATCATACCGCGATGTAAAGACAGCCGCTTATTTCCGGCTTTTTCCCGCAGGTGCACAATTATATATCACCCGCGCTGCAAGTCGGACGCTTCTGCATCATAAATGGGCTAATAAAGCCATCCTTCAGTAAACCAGCAAAAATGATGCCGCCTCAGCCGGCTTTGGGAATTGCGGTCAGCACGAAAACCATGATAAAAAGAGCAACAGTTTCGATGATCCCGAGCACCATGATATAGTTGCCGAATCCCTTTCCTGTCTCTCCCAGTGCATCGGCAGCCTTCGCTCCGGCCTTGCCCTGCAAAAAGGCTGAGAGCCCCATGGAGAACCCCGCGATCGCTCCGATGAAAATCTGCCATCCGTACGTTTCCGGCGGCATATTCGCCGCTTTTATTGCATTTCGTAAAATCATCCCGTAGATAGTCTGAGACAGGGGAGCACCAACGAACGCTACCATAATGAAAGGAGCCGCCTTGTTCAGCGCAAAAGCTTTTTTCCAGGCACCGACAGCCGAGACACCGGCCACGTAGGCACCCAGTCCTGAACCGATCGATGCCAAGATAAGAGAAACATTCATGTCACCCAATCCAGATACCATAGTATTTCCTTTCTTATTAGTATAGTTACCGGTTGTTCAATTGTCTCATTCTTGAAAAGGTTCATACTGCTTTCCGGACCACTGCATGCCCAGATGTCCGGAAAATTCGAGCAGGTTCAAACGCACCCCATGTACTATAACAGACATCAGACCCAGAGTGATGTTCAGTGCATGCCCGAAAAAAAGGATGAAGGCTGCGATGAGCCCGGCGCCAATGGATCGAATTCCGCCGCCCATAGCCATTTCATTGAAACTGATCTCCACGGTCAGCGAAGCCACTCCCACGGCAAACAGCCTCAGATACGAGACGATGTCCGAGAACGAACTCAGGATGCTGAGGGGCAGGCTTCCGAGAGTGGTGACGATCCCCTTCAAAATATTCTTCTGAAAATTGGTAAAAACAAGCGTCATCACGAGTCCGATCAGAAACAGATAGACCGTGAAATCCGGCATAGGCTTGCTGATGACCAGGTTCCCTGCCAGAAAAAATACTGACCAGAGGATACCAATCCAGCCTACTTCAGCCAGTGCCACAGGGGAATTGATCAATTTGATTGCTCTCAAAGCATGTGCAAGACTCAGATGTACAATGCCGATGATGAAGCACAGGTACATCATGAACATGGTGTTCTCTTCCGCAAAACTGTCTATACGGTCTATAATGAAGCTGTTCAGAAAAGGCAGGCGGCCGATCTTTTCTATGCCGAACCAGTTGCCTGTGATCAGCCCCCAGACAAAGGTTGCCACGCCCAGTGTATATAAAAGCCGGAACGGCTCCCTCGGAAGGTTTCTGGATTTCCTCGAGACGTAAAAAGTGAGGCCGATGTAAATAAGGCCATATCCCGCGTCTCCGATAATCATTGCGAAGAAAAGACTGAAAAAGAGAAGAAACCAGAAACTGATATCGAGCTCATCGTATCCGGGCAGTGTCCCCATGAATTTGAGAAGTGGATCGATGATCCGCAGCCATTTCGGATTCCGGATCAGTGTCGGCACATCTGCCGGATCATCCGGATCCTGTATGGCATAACCCCAATGCTCCACCGCTGCAAGTTCTTTGATTTCCTTCACACTGTCCAGCGGACAGTAACCCTGGACATAGACCAGCAGGGATTCTTCTCCCATCCCATATTTCACCCGCAGAAGCCCGAGCTGTTTTTTCAATTTCAGAAGGTACGCTTCAAGATCCCCTTTGCAGCCTGCAAGCTGTCCGAGCTCACTTTCCATACCGCGGATCATTTTCCCCAGCTCCAGAACCTCTTTCCGCAGTACCGAGGCTTCGAAAGAAGGCATCGGGGTTTCTCTCAGATCGAGTTTGTCATCGGGATGATCTGCAAAATACGCAATGAATGCTGTTCCCTTCTCTTCCCGGATAATATGCAGGGTTTTATCCGGAGGAAGTTTTTTGAGAAAAGCTCTGTCCGCCTGATAGAACCGCACGAGAATCCCGGAAGCCTTCAAGGTCTGGACTGAGGCATAGGATATCTCCCCCCACTGATCAAACCAGCGCAGGTTTTCCTTCTTCTCTTCCAGCTGCTGGATGTAACTTCTTTTTTTCTCATCCAGATCCAGGATATTCCGGACGGTTTCCGGCTCATCCCTGCCTTTTGATCTTCTGCCCGGAGCAGAGAGTGGCAGCAAACCGATCGCTCTGCTCACATCGGACACTTCCTGCTCCAGTTTTTCAATGTCTCCGGACTGGGGGGGGTTGAAATCCTTTATATGGAGAACACCCATGCGTCTCAGCTTGACCAGAGCCTCTTCCCTTTCTCTGGCACTGAGGAGAAGGGTCACTTTTTTCATTTTCACGATCATGAGACAGCCGCCTTCTGTTTCATCTTTTTCTTCTCTATCTTGGACTTGGCGATCTTTCCCCTGACAACCTCAGCTGTTTGCTGATCTCCCAGAAATATCTGTATGACGCGGATATGTTCGCTGGCTTCGGGTATCTTTACTTCTTCGAACAGTTTAATCCTCTGAATAGTGATGCGCAGTTCGTTCCTCAAAAGCAGCATCTGCTTCTCGATGAATTCCCATTCGGTTCTAAGGCTTATCTGATTCCTGCACACATCTATGGCTTTATCCACCCACAGAGGCGTGTTCAGAAAGTCCACTTCTTTTTCCTCGAAAACGATCCCCTTGAATTTCGATATATCTATACCCGCAACATTCTCAGGTTCCTGTAAAACCGTTTCGATCCGGATGTAATTCAGAAGGTCAATCTCTTCCGCAAAGACATCCACCCATTCGTCCAGAATTTTGATTTCTTTACGGTACTCCTCCTGGAGCCGGTCGATCTCGTTCTGCATTTTCCGGATCTCCTGAAGAAGCTGTTTCTTTTTCAGCTCCAGAGTGGGCAGATAACGTGTAAACCTCTTCAGGTTGTCCTTCTGCCGTTTGAGCTCATTTTTTGTCAGTCTTATCTTTCGCATGGTCTATCGGGCATATAACCGTTTTCCCCCGGAGCCCCGGATCCCTCCATCATAACAATGTCGCAAAACCTGTATTCAGGACTCTTACTTGTTTTTGTTCTTCCTGCCGGTTCTCTCCGTATTTTTCCTGCTTTCCTGCTTTGCCGGTTTCTCTTTTTTCGCTTTTTCAGGTTCTGACTGCTTTTCCTTTTTCACAGGCAGCCCCTGTTCGGCCTCTGTACCGGCTTTTGCTTCCGCCTTCTCTTCTTTACGCGCCCCCCGGTCATCCGGCCAGAAATTATGTATGAGTTCCGTACGCATTCCGGTCTCCTCAGGACGGAAGCATTCCGCAAGGATCTCCCACCCTCTGTCCAGCGCCGCTTCGAAAGGAATATTTACCGAAAGGGACATCATACCGGATTCAAAGAGATGTCCGTATTTCAGAAGTTTATCGTCCCAGGCGCTCATCCGGAATCCCATAGCACGCTTTTCCTGGGTTTCCATATACTGCGCATAGAGCTGAATCATGCCGTCCATGATGGCCCTGTGGTCAGCCCTTGTGTCTTTGTTGACCAGCTGCTTGAGCCGGCTCAGCGAGCCGAAGGGTTCGATGCGCCCGTTGCGAAGATAGAACTGTCCTTCCGTGATATATCCCGTATTATCCGGTACTGGATGGGTCACATCATCTCCCGGCATGGTGGTGACTGCCAGAATGGTGATGGATCCTGCATCTTCGAAATCTACCGCTTTCTCATACCTGCGGGCGAGCTGGCTGTAGAGATCGCCTGGATATCCCCGGTTCGAAGGAACCTGTTCCATCGTGATCGCGATCTCCTTCAGTGCATCTGCGAAATTGGTCATATCCGTCAGCAGGACCAGCACGTTTTTTCCGGCAAGTGCGAATTTTTCCGCTACAGCAAGACAGAGATCCGGCACCATCAGCCCTTCAACCACCGGTTCCGAGGCCGTATTGATGAAAAATATGGATCTGCCCAGGGCTCCGCCCTCTTCGAGCACTCTCTTGAAGAACATATACTGATCGAATTTCAATCCGATCCCGCCCAGAACAATCATGTCGACTTCGGCCTGCAGCGCTATTCTGGCGAGCAGCTCGTTGTAAGGCTCTCCGGATACGGAAAAAATCGGAAGTTTCTGTGAGGCCACAAGAGAGTTGAAAACATCGATCATCGGAATGTTGGTGCGTATCATCTTTCTGGGAATGATCCTTTTTGAAGGATTGACCGAGGGTCCTGCGATCTGGATGATATGCTCGGTGATGGGGGGCCCGCCGTCGCGGGGTTCACCGCTGCCGTTGAAAATACGTCCCTGCATTTTCTCCGAAAAGGAAACCTGCATGGGGTGCCCCAGAAAACGGACCTCATCTGTTGTCGACACTCCGCGGCTTCCGGCAAAAACCTGAAGCGACACAATATCGTTGTCCAGCTGTATGACCTGAGCCAGGGATTTGCCCTGGCCTGTGGTAATTTCAGCCAGTTCTTCATAGGTCACACCCGATGCGTTCACGGTGATAACATTACCCACAACACTCAATATTTTGTTGTATACTTTTTTCATTTGCGATTTGACTCCTGACGACTGGTTCAACGGTCAAATGTACATTCCGGTTTGAGGATCCCGCAGAATAAGAGCATCCCGCTGCCGCCCGGTCCGGATCAGGCTCCGACAGCGCTCATCTGTTTATCGGTTTTCATTTCCCTGCCCCAGTTCTTGCTCCCGGGTCCTGCGGATGATTTTGACAGCAGGTTGTCTATGCTCCTTTCCTGGTCTTTGAACTCTTTCACATTCATCTCTATATAATTCCAATCGATAAACTTCTGCCTCATTTCATAAAAGAAATTCCTTGCCGCCTCTTTGTCAGCGAAACGGAAATCCTGTTTGAGAATACCTATTATCTTGCTGAAAACATACTTCTGCCGTTCAGGCGAGGTAGCAGCATCGACCTTGTCGAAAGCATTCTGCTGAAGGTAAACGCTGTCCAGAAATTCGGATTTCAGATAGGTGACAAAATCTTCTATGGATGTCCCCTCCTCACCAATCACCATCATCATCTGATGCACTTCATTCCCCTTGACCAGAAACTCACGCGCTGTTCCCACCATCTCAGGAGGAATGAAGCTTTTGTACTTTGACCAGCTGTCCAGAGGATCAATGGAAGGAAACCGGCGGGCATTTGCCCTGTCCCTGGACAGCCCGTGAAATGCTCCCACCACTTTCAGAGTGGCCTGAGTGACGGGTTCCTCAAAATTTCCTCCTGCAGGACTGACTGTCCCTCCGATGGTCAGGCTTCCAATTTCCCCTGAATACAGTTCAACAATCCCGGACCTTTCGTAAAATTCCGCGATGCGGGATTCAAGATAGGCAGGAAACGCTTCCTCTCCAGGGATCTCTTCAAGTCGTCCGGAAACCTCCCTCATGGCCTGAGCCCATCTCGAAGTGGAATCCGCCAGCAGCAACACGTTCAATCCCATCTGACGGTAATACTCGCCGAGAGTCGTTGCAGTGTAAACCGACGCATCTCTCGCTGCAACCGGCATGGAGCTTGTATTGGCAATGATGATGGTCCTCTCCATAAGGGTTTTTCCGGTTCTCGGATCGATCAGCTGGGGAAACTCGCGCATGGTCTCCACGATCTCACCTGCCCTCTCACCGCATGCTGCGATCACCACAATATCCACGTCCGCATAGCGGCTGGTGATCTGCTGAAGCACGGTTTTCCCTGCACCGAACGGACCGGGAATGCAGTAGGTGCCGCCCCTGGCAATGGGGAAAAAGGTGTCAATGATACGGACCTTGGTTGTCAGTGTTCCGGAAGGCACGAGTTTCTGTTTGTATGCGGTGATGGGTATTTTGACCGGCCAGTCAAATTGCATGGTGAGCTCCATTTCATGGCCTTTGTCGTCCATGAGAACCGCTATTCTGTCCGTGACCGTGTAATTTCCCTCCCCTGCCACAGAAACCACTTCATAGTTCCCTGCCATATAAAAGGGAACCATGATCTTGTGAATGAACTGCGTTTCGGGGACATTTCCCAGAACAGAGCCCTTATGCACCCTGTCTCCCTTTTTCACCTCCGGTTTGAAATTCCATTTCACACTCGCATCCAGGGGTTCGATGTGCACTCCACGGGGCAGAAAGAATCCGAAGGCTTTTGCCAGTTCAGGCAGCGGATTCTGCAGGCCGTCATAGATCGCCCCGATGAGCCCGGGTCCGAGTTTAACGGAGAGCATTTCACCGGTGAATTCGACTTTATCACCGACACTGAGCCCTTTTGTACTCTCGAACACCTGCATGAAAGCCCGGTTACTCTGAATACGGATCACTTCTGCCTTCAGGCGTTCTTCACCTAAAAGAGCATATCCGACTTCATTCTGGGTTATGCTTCCCTCGAATGCCACTGTAATCATGTTTCCATTGATGCCTGTAATGGTACCCGTTTGTTTATTCATGACGCATCCTTCTCTGATATACCTTGCGGTTTATGCATTCGCATGCCTTTTGCCATCCTTCTGTTCTATTCAGATACAGGTTCCTGCGTTTCATCCCCGATCCCGGCAAGCCGGGAAGCATATGCTTCGATGGCGCCTTCAATGAACTGCCCGTAGCGTTCCCTTCCTTTTTCCTTCTCAAAACGGAACAGCCTCCCGAGGATTTGCAGTTTCAGGTAGTAGAGGGCTACGGTATCGAAATCGAAATGATGATCCTTTTCCAGCTCGGTAATGAAATCCCAGCGGAGACGCAGCAACTTTTTCTCCACCTCAAGGGGATTGCCCTCTCTCGCGGAGGGGGGAGTTTGCGACGGTTTGTAGTCCCCTCCTTCTTTCATGCTCCGCCTCCACAGGGCCAGATCATTGCGCAAAGCACTTTCAAAAGTCTTGACCTTTCGCAGACTCCGCTGGCCTTTTGAGGGGCGGAAAATATCGTCATATTGAATTTTAACGAGCTGTTGGTTGTCCCTGCGCGAGAGCCATTTGGCAGCCTCTTCAAGAAAGGCTTCTATCCCCATGAGCGCCGGCTTCTCGAAAAAGAGCATGGGGAGCTGCGCGATCAGATAGTAATATTTATCCATTGCCTTCCAGTATCTCATTCAACCGCGGATTCAGATAGCCCTTCAGCATTTCTACTATACTGTCATCGGAAAAATCATAATAAACATCTTTCCCCTTCAATCCTATACGAAAGCCTTTAGAGATCTGACCCGAAGCCATAAGAGTGATTGTATCCCTGAGTTTACTGTTTACACCGCTGAACAGCAGCTGTTCCAGTTTTTCTTTGTCTTTCAGGATTGTTTTTGCGCGAAAGCCAATGAGCGTATGCATATCCTGCTAAGA
>CAYXFJ010000056.1:1523-14387 GCA_964464265.1 uncultured bacterium | reverse complement strand
TGGTTTCCCGTGGGGAGTCAGGTCTGAATGATGGCTCAAAGAAAAAACTCAGTGAAGTCACAAAACCCGTGCATATTCAGGTATTCGTTACGCCAACATGCCCCTACTGTCCTGGGGCTGCCCTGACAGCCATTCAGTGCGCGATTGAGAATACGGGTCTGCGGGCTGACATTGTTGAAGTGTCGGAATTTCCCTACCTGGGTCAGAGGTATGGTGTCATGGGCGTTCCCAAAGTGATCCTGAACGAAAAGCCCGGTTTTGAAGGCGCCCTTCCGGAGAGCCAGTTTATTGAGAAGATTTTGACATCCCGGTAAAAAAAAGTCGGCAAAATCTGCAGGGTCCGGCTGCGTCCAGTCATATATCGGTTAACCTCCGGTTTTCAGGCCTATCCATAAAATAATAATATATAATAACTTAAAAAGCCAATTCAGTACATCAATTTCTTGATGGGACATGGCATATGCTTTGCCTGATAAGCGAGTGGAATTATTTTTCCAGAAGGCTTTGTACCTCTATCTACGAGATACGATGCGGTTACAATCTCCAACGAGCCATACGAGGGAATGATTTGGAAACCATACTGATAGTCGACGATGAAAAGCTGATTCGCGATCTCCTTTCCAGATTCTTCCGGAGCAAGGGATATCGCACTGTCACAGCAAAAGATGGGGTTGAGGGTGTGGAAATGGCTAAAAGCGTAATTCCTGATGTCATTTTCATGGATATTCTCATGCCCAGAATGAACGGGAATGCAGCTGCTCATCTCATCAGAAGACATGAGCAGCTCCGGAATGTTCCCATCATTTATCTGACCGCAACCTATGGAGAAAAAGAATACGAATTCCTGCGGGATGATCCGAAGGATATCATTCTCGGAAAGCCATTTGATTTTAATGTGCTCTCTAAAATTCTTTCTGTTATACTGACACCTTCCGAAACTGTGATGAATGCCTGAACATCGTTTTTCCGGTAACACTATTTTCTGATGAGACATGGCAAATGGAAAGCCTCAAAAAACGTGAGGCTTTTTTTTATGGGTACTTTTTTGCCTGTAAAGGTTTATCATGATCCAGTGCAAAAATTGCCGGGATTTTGTACATGCACGAGCCATGGATTCCTTAAGTGCTGTACAAGAAATCTCTTGACAATGTTTTCAGAGTAACCTAATTTTATTCAGTTATTTATTCCCATATCATTTTTCCATCTCCGCGAGGAATTGTCCGGTTTTTAGAGGAAAAAGATCCAGAGCAGCGGCTGAAGGGCAATGATTTACGTCATTTAATGGGAGGATACTGTCTGTGAAAAAACCGCCCGGTTACCGATGGTTCAGACCCGAGACGAAAGCATTCATCGATGAGGCAGCAAAACTGGAGGGATACAGCTATCTGGACTGGCTGCACGGATATGTTTACATGCGATGGCCGTATCTTTACATATCCATGGCTACAGGTGAACACAGATTGATCCGCTTTGCCAGACCACTCCTGCGTTTACTGGAAAAAATGCTTATCAGGCAGAATGGGAAAAAGAAAGAGTATGAAAACGGGGGCGTCCGGGTAAAAGCGGCGGATTCCGGGGATAAGATCACTTTTGCAGATACCTATCACGGCAAGGTGGTCCCTCTGGATGCGGCTTCGCAGCTTGTAACCATAGACCGGGAAATTGAACTGAAAGATCTCGAAAACATCATCCCTTACAGAAGGGCAAGGGATATCATCATGAGACATCCGGAACATATAGCAGTGCTTGACTGCCCCTGCCGTGCTGCACGGGACAACCCCTGTCTTCCCCTGGATGTATGCCTGATAATCGGTGAACCCTTTGCCAGCAGCATCATCGCACATCATCCTCTGCGGTCCAGATGGATAACGCAGAAAGAGGCTCTCGATATTCTCAAAGCAGAGCATGACAGGGGGCATGTGCACCATGCGTTTTTCAAGGATGCCATGCTGGGACGTTTTTATGCGATATGCAACTGCTGTTCCTGCTGCTGCAGTGCCATGCAGGCCCATTTTCACGGCATTCCAATGGTCGCATCCTCCGGATTTGTAACGCAGATCGATGTATCCAGATGCAAATCCTGCTTGACCTGTAAAGCGATCTGCCCTTTTCACGCCATTGAAGAGGGGGACATTCCGGTCGTTCATTCAGATGCATGTATGGGATGCGGAGTCTGTGTTTCAAAGTGTCCTGAACAGGCAATGATGCTTGTAAGAGATGACTGCAGGCCTTTTCCGCTCATTCTGGCGGAAATGGAAGGCAGAACTTGATGAGAGGACTTTTTGCCATCCATTCGGCCGTTTTTCTCTTCGGGCTGCCCGGCGTATTGAGTGCGTTCATCAATGTTCCGCCCGCAATGATCGTTTTAGGCCGCACTGCTTTCGCAACGCTGTCACTCGGAATCATTTTCCTGATTTCCGGAAAACGGTTTCCCTTTCACACGGGCAGGGACATCCTGTTTTTATCAGCACCCGGGATCATTCTTGCAGCACACTGGCTCTGTTTTTTTTACTCCATCCGCATCTCCTCGGTATCCCTGGCTCTTCTCACTTATGCGACATTTCCCATGTTCGTCACTGTGCTTGAGCCTGCGCTGTTTCATGAGGAAAGGAGAGCGATCGATTGGGTCGCGGCTTTGCTCATTTTTCTCGGATTTTTAATGGTGGTGCCTGAATGGAACGCGGATAGCCGCTGGATGCGGGGCGCTTTCTGGGGTTTGCTCTCCGGATTTACATTCGCCGTTTTAATGCTTCTCAACCGGTCTCTTCTGAACAGATATAAGACTCTCGAGATCACGTTCGTGCAAAATACGGGTGCGATGATGGTCCTGATTCCCGCGCTCTTTTTTCATCATGTGGGGCTGTCAGGCACAGATACCGGATTACTGGCAATCATGGGGGTGGTCTGTACGGCACTGGCTTTTTATCTCTTTATCAGAGGCCTGAAAACAGTCACAACCCAGCTTGCCAGCATCATCGCCTGCCTCGAACCGGTATATGGTGTACTGCTCGCATGGACATTTCTCGGTGAAAGGCTTGATCTTAAAACAGCGCTGGGGGGCCTGATCATACTGGGAACGACGGTTCTGGCAACTGTGAATCGTAAAAAGGCCTGAGCCCTGAACGCTCTCACCGGTGTTCCACAGAGACCGGGCCGGAAGGAGAAAGGATAGACTATGGTAAAGGAAGTAAAGACCGTGATTGTGGTGGGTGCCAGCGATAAAAGGGACAGGTACTCGAACATGGCTATACGGAAGCTCAGCGCGAAAGGACACAGGGTGATTCCCATTCACCCGAGACTCAGCGAGATAGAGGGCTTCCCGGCCCTCCACAGCCTCGAAGAAGTAAAAGACCGTGTCCATACAGTCACCCTCTATGTGGGACCGGAAAGAAGCGCATCTATCGGACCGGCCATCGCTGCTTTAAAGCCTGAAAGAGTCATTTTCAATCCCGGTACAGAATCAGACACACTTGTATCTTTTCTCGAGAAAAAAGGCATCCGGTGCGTCAGAGCCTGTACACTGGTCATGCTGGATTCCGGGCTTTTCTGATCCGTCCGGGATCCCTGAGGGCGGATTCTGTGGCCGGGGAACCGGTCTTTTTGATAAGATTGTCCGTATACTGCAAAAAGTATGATACCGGAGGAAGAAAAGATTTCTATTTGGTTTACAGGAAGAATAGTGCTAACTTTATAGAAGAAATTACCAAACAGAGAGGATTTACTTGTTGATATTCAAACATTTCTTTCTTTTTGTGTTGCTGGCGGCAGGATGCGGGACTGCATCCGGTTCTGATCCATTGCCAGAAATTAAGAAGGCGATCGTTGAGAAGGGCGCACGGTGGCAGGCGGGGGAAAGCTGGGTGAGCCGGCTGTCCGAGGAGGAATTCCGCAGTTTCTGCGGTGCGGTCAGGCAGCCAAAGGATCTTTCGAAAGCTTTTCTGATCGATCTGCCGAAAATGAAGGACCTGCCCCAGATAGTTGACTGGCGGAACAATTCGGGCAACTGGGTCACGCCTGTCAGGAATCAGGGGAGTTGCGGGAGCTGCTGGGACTTCTCCGCGGTTGCTCAGGTTGAATCGTGGTGGAAAATATTCAACGCAAACACGGATTCCATGATCGACCTGTCAGAACAGTTCATCCTGTCCTGTTCGGAGACAGGTTCCTGCAATGGCGGATCCATTGAGGCTGCCCTGGAATATGTCCGTGTGACAGGAGTGCCTGGAGAGGCCTGTTTCAAGTACAAGGCAGTGGATACCCTTCTCTGCTCGGATGCCTGTCCGGACTGGCAGTCCCAGGCAGTGAAAATACCGGGCTGGGGATATGTCACGCTTGCAGAGGCCATTGTCGAGAACATCAAGAATGCGGTCATCAGGCATCCGTTGTCCACGACCTATACAGTCTATCAAGATTTCCCTTTCTATACTGGAGGCGTATACGAGCATGTGTTCGGAGAGGATCTGGGCGCTCATGCTATCCTTATTGTGGGCTGGAACGATCTGGAGCAGAGCTGGATAGTCAAGAACAGCTGGGGTCCTTTCTGGGGAGAATCCGGGTATTTCAGGATCAAATGGGGCGACAGCGGCATAGGCCAGTTTGCGCCCTTTATCTGGGATGAAGTGACGGGCGAAAATGCACTGGTCCTGTCCACGGACAGGATTGATGTGACGCTTGCTCCAGGTGAATCGGCGGATGAACTCATCACACTAACCTATACAGGTTCACAGGTACTCGAGTTTGCGGCGATCGATTATGAGGTTCCCATCATCTTTCATCCGGATGCATTCAATTCCTGGGACGGAATGTCCTGGTGGTGCGGTGATCCGGAAATCGGCGGATACCAGAACCACTGGCTTCAGTATCTGGATACACCTCCGTTGAATCTTCTGGGAACTTCATCCCCTGTTCTCGAATGGATGGGATACTGGTCCATCGAAGATCAGGGAGGCACGGATCCGCCATGGGATGGATGGGATGGATGCAATGTCTGGACCTCTGCGGACGGCGGTGATAATTTCACGGTGGCCAGTCCTGTGAAACCTGCATATACTGCAAACAGTCTCTGGAGCTTCGGCGAAGCGGAGCAGGGCTGGAACATGGGACCCGGTATACCGGGATGGGGAGGGAAGAGCGGGGGGTGGGTTCAGGCGGAGTTCGACCTTTCGGTTTACAAATCCGCTGAGACAGTCATCCGGTTCGCGTTCGCTTCAGACATGGGATTCTGTACGGAGGATGATTCATCTGTAACAGGATTTTTCGTGGATGAAATAACCGTGTCGGACGGCAGCAGTGTGCTTTTCCAGAACGATGGGGAGACAGGCGGCGGAATGAGCCGGAAGGGATCCGGATCCCGGAAGGCGGAATGGATCAGTATCGAAAACGGGTCCGGCATACTGCAGCCGGGAGAATCCCACCTGATCGATATTCATATTGAGACTTCCAGTCTGGATGAAGCTAATTTTGAAGGATATATAATGATCTCCACAAACGACACTCTCTCTCCCTATGTTCAAATACCTATTTTTCTGAACTTGGAAACCGCTGTCGAAGAAGATAGAGGTGTTAATCCTGAATCATTCGGATTGCTCCAGAATTATCCGAATCCATTTAATACTACCACTGTCATCCCTTACGAAGTCGCAGCCCGGTCAGAAGTTGAATTATCAGTTTACGATCTGGCAGGCAGATCTGTCAGGATTCTGGTCAGCGGAGCCATTGATGCCGGAGAGTACCAGGTAACCTGGGACGGAAAAGATTCAGATGGTAGTACTTCGGTGAGCGGACTGTATCTCGTCCGTTTGAGGGCAGGTGACCAGATGATGACCCGGAAGATGCTTCTCGTGAGATAAAGGGGAGGTTTATCCGAACCTGCGGCCTGGCACATATCGATTCGGTTCTGGCTATCGTCATCAAATAACAGGAGGACATAAAATGAAATTGGACAGACAGAGTACTTTTTGGTATATTCTCTGTGCCGGATTAATGATAGTTCAATGTCAAAATGAGAGGAATATAACCATGGATATCAAGAAACAATCTTATGGCAAGACCAGAGAGGGGTTTCCGGTGGACCTTTATACTCTTTCCAATGGAAAGGGAATGGAGGTGGAAATCACCAATTACGGAGGTATTGTGGTTTCCATTCGTGTGCCGGACAGGAAAGGACGCATTGAAGATGTATCGCTGGGCTTTGACAGCCTGGATGGCTATCTTGGAGTGCATCCCTATTTTGGCGCCCTTATCGGCCGTATAGGGAACCGGATATCCAAGAGCATGTTCACTCTGGAAGGGAAGACCTATAAACTCGCAAAGAACGACGGTGAAAACCATCTCCATGGAGGAATCAAAGGATTTGACAAGGTGGTGTGGAATGCCCGGCCAATTAAGGGAATGAAGGAAGTCAGCCTGGAATTGAAGTATCTTAGTAAAGATGGTGAGGAGGGATATCCCGGTAATCTCAGTGTCGAGGTTGTCTATTCTCTGGACGAAAGCAATGCCCTGAAGATCGCCTACAGAGCCACAACGGATAAGACAACGATCCTCAATCTGACCAACCATGCCTATTTCAATCTGGCCGGAGAAAAAGGGACAACGATACTCGACCACATCCTCATGCTCAACGCTGACCGGTTCACAGTGTCCGGGAAAGGTCTGATTCCCACCGGCGAAATAAGAAGCGTACAGGGAACGCCGCTAGATTTTACCTCTCCCATGCGCATAGGTGCCAGGATAGATCAGAAAGATGAGCAAATTATCACAGGCCTGGGATATGACCACAATTTTATCATCAACGGATGGGACGGTTCTCTCCAGCTGGCCGCACGGGTAACGGAAACCACGTCCGGACGGGTGATGGAAGTTCTGACTACAGAACCGGGAATTCAGCTCTACACGGGTAATTTCCTGGATGGGACAGTGAAAGGAAAGGGAGGCAAAGTATATCATAAAAGGTATGGGTTCTGTCTTGAAACACAGCATTTTCCGGACTCTATCCATCATCCTGAATTCCCTTCTACTGTACTGAATCCAGGGGAAACCTATCATCAGACAACCGTGTACAGGTTCAGCGTTGAAAAATAAGGATCACTTTCCCAAACCAGCCGGGAGGCCTATGCACTATCACATCATAATCAATCCGATTTGCGGAAGGGGACGGGGAGCACAGCTCATTCCGCTCATTGAAGATCATATGCGCAACAGGAATCTGGAATTTGAAGTGGTACAGACAGGAGGGCCCTGGCATGCGGCAGAACTGGCGAAGAAGGCAGCAGAACAGGGAGCCGACGTTATCGTGGCCGCGGGTGGAGACGGCACTGCCAATGAGGTTTTGAACGGTATTATGACCGCAAAGTGCAAAGAGAGACCCTGTATGGGTATTCTCGGTATAGGAAGAGGCAATGATTTTGCCTTCGGCATGAATGTGCCTCAGGGCGTGGAACAGGGTGTCGAGATACTTGCAGCGAATTACAAAAAGGATATTGATGCAGGTTTTGTCAAAGGAGGGCTTTATCCGGACGGCCGCTATTTCGGAAATGGAGTAGGTATAGGTTTTGATGCTGTGGTGGGTTTTGAGGCTTTAAAAATGACCCATTTGACAGGTTTCGCTTCGTACGCTGTGGCTGCGCTGAAGACCGTGTACCTCTATGATAAGCCCCCTCTCGTGCGTATCGAAGCGGATTCTTTTGAGACCACACAACAAATTCTGATGGTCTCCATCATGAATGGAAGGCGCATGGGCGGAGGGTTCATGATGGCGCCTGACGGAGATACGGGGGACGGTCTTCTCAATCTCTGCATTGCCGGGAAAGTCGGTAAGTGGAAGATCTTTCCACTTATCGCGCGTTTTATGAAAGGCACACAGAGCACGCATCCGGCTATTAAGACCGTCCAGGGCAAACGGGTTCACGTGACAGCTATGGAAGGCACACTGCCAGCTCACGCAGATGGAGAGACCCTCTGCGTGGAAGGCAAGTCCCTTGAGATAGAGCTCGTGCCTTCCGCTTTGAAAATCGTGTGTGAGAAACTGGAAAATCCTTCATGATTTAGCGCTGTTCTGGAAAGAGGTCAGCTTTTCCGGCGGAGATCTCTGGTATTCCATCACCCTGCAGAAGTTCCTCACGGATATTGCGGCTGTCAGCCCTGCAGGTTCCGCGGGAAGAGTCATTGCCCCGGGGGGCAGTACAATCGTTCGAAAAATCAGACTGAGTTTTTAATGGATATCTGAAAGGAGGTCCCTGTGAAACGGGTTTTACTTTTAGTGGTTCTGGCTTACGGGTTGTGTATGGGTGCCGAGGAAACGGCGCTTTTAAGATTTCCTGCCATACATGGTGATCAGATCGTGTTTACCTATGCCGGCGATCTGTATTCGGTCCCGGCTGTAGGCGGCATAGCAAGGAAACTGACCGTTCATAGCGGATTCGAGATGTTCCCCCGTTTTTCACCGGATGGCAGAAGCATCGCTTTCACCGGACAGTATGACGGGAATACCGAGGTCTATCTCGTGCCTTCGGAAGGAGGCATCCCTTTACGGCTCACATACACGGCCACACTGGGCAGGGATGATGTGTCGGACCGTATGGGACCTAACAATATCGTTATGGGCTGGAAGAATACAAGCAGTGAAATTGTGTTCCGTTCCCGGATGAAATCTTTTAATCCCTTCAACGGCCAGCTCTTCACTGTTACATCTGAAGGCAGCATGCCTGTGGAATTACCCCTTCCGAGAGGCGGATTCTGTTCCTATTCGCCGGACGACAGCCGTCTGGCGTATAACCGTATTTTCAGGGAATTCAGGACATGGAAACGGTACAGGGGAGGCATGGCGGACGATATCTGGATCTATGATTTTAAAACGAAAAAACTGGAGAACATCACAGACCATCCCGCTCTGGACATCATCCCCATGTGGAAGGATTCCCGCATCTATTTTCTGTCCGACCGGGACCTGAATATGAGAATGAACCTTTTCGTTTACGATACGGAGTCCAGAGAAACCCGTCAGCTGACGCGGTTCGATGAATTCGATATCAAGTTCCCCTCGCTCGGGGATAAGGCGATCGTATTCGAAAATGGAGGCAAAATATTCAGGTTTGACATGGAAACGGAAAAAGCCTTTCCGGTTCCCGTCATCATTGCTGACGATATGCTGAACGGGCGGGAAATCCTTCTGGATGTGAGCAAGAATGTCACCAATTATGAAATTGCTCCGGATGGAAAAAGGGCGCTCTTCGGATCCAGAGGAGACGTTTTCACGGTTCCGGCGGAGAAGGGCCCGACCCGGGATATCACCGGCACGCCTGGGATTCATGAAAGAAATTCCAAATGGTCGCCGGATGGAAAATGGATATCGTATATTTCGGACGCTACGGGTGAAGACGAGATCTATATCGTGGCACAGGACGGGAAAGGAGAGCCCCTTCAGATCACGAAGGGCGGTGATACCTATAAATACCAGCCTCTCTGGTCTCCGGACTCGAAGAAACTACTCTGGTCGGACAAGCGTCTTCGTCTGCAATATGTGGATATAACTGCCAGGACAGTCACGGAAGTTGCAAAGGCAGAGGCCTGGGAAATCGGCGAATACGCATGGGCTCCGGACAGCCGCTGGATCGCTTATACACTTCCCGCAGTGCAGATGATGAACCAGGTCATGCTGTATTCTCTGGACACGGGCAGGACTGTGGAAGCCACGGATTCCTGGTATTCATCTTCGCAGCCGTGCTTCAGCCCGGATGGAAAGTTTCTCTTTCTGGTCTCCAACCGGGATTTCAATCCTGTTTACAGCTGGACCGAATGGAACCATGCGTATCAGGACATGGCCCGCATCTATCTGGTTACTCTGAATGCATCAGTTGAGTCTCCGTTCAGGCCCGAGAGCGATGAGGTGGAGATCAAAAAGGAAGAGCAAAAGAAAGAGAAGGATGCGAAAAAGGAAAAAGAAAACGAAAAAGAGACTGAAGTCAGAGTACGGGTTGACGCTGACGGACTCAAAGACCGGATCGCAGGTCTGCCTGTAGCCGCTTCCATGTACAGGAATATGGGAATTGCCGGCAATATGGTCTATTATATCCGGAAGGGCAGCAAGGACAAGGAATCCCTGCTGTTCATGTACGATCTCAAGGAGAAAAAGGAAACCGAACTTGGACCTGCCGACGGATTCGAGATCTCCTCGGATGGCAAGAAAATGCTCATTTCGCAGAAGAAAATATACGGTATTATCGATTTGCCCAAAGGACCGGTAAAGATCGAGAAGCCGCTCGTCCTGTCGGGGCTCGAGGTCAAACTGGACCGTCATGCCGAATGGAATCAGATTTTCAATGAATGCTACCGCCAGATGCGGGAGTTCTTCTACGCACCGAATATGCACGGTTTGGACTGGAAAGCGGTACGTGAAAAGTATGCTCCCCTCATCAAACATGTCAATCACAGGGCTGATCTGACCTATGTGATCGGTGAGATGGTCAGTGAAATCAGTGCAGGCCACACCTATGTGGGCGGCGGGGATATGCCTCAGCCGTCTCGCATCCAGACCGGGCTTCTCGGGGCGGAGATTGTTAAAGATCCATCCGGGGCTTTTCTCATCAAACGCATTTTCAAAGGTGCGAACTGGGACAACTCTGCCAGATCTCCGCTGACGGATATGGGAGTCAATGTCAGAGAAGGCGAGTATATTCTCGAAGTAAACGGCGTGCCCTCACAGAAACTCCGCAATTTTTACGAGCCGTTACTGAACACCGTCGGAAAACAGATCACGCTGAAGGTCAATGCAAAGCCTTCCGCGGACGGGAGCCGTGAAGTGGTCGTCGTACCGATAGAAGATGAATCAAATCTGTACTACATGAACTGGGTTCACGGGAATATCGGAAAAGTGGAAAAAGCAACAGGCGGAAATGTCGGATACCTTCACATACCCGACATGGGCGCGGCCGGTCTCAATGAATTCGTCAAATATTTCTACCCGCAGCTCCGGAAAAAAGCACTGATCATCGATGTGCGGGGCAATGGCGGAGGGAATGTTTCCCCGATGATCATCGAGAGGCTGAGGAGAGAGATAGCCATGATCGATATGTCCAGAAATACGGTTCCCGGAACGGACCCGGATGAAATGATATGGGGTCCCAAGGTATGCCTCATGGATGAATTCTCCGCTTCTGACGGAGACCTTTTCCCTTACCGCTTCAAACAGCATAAACTGGGCAAACTCATCGGCAAACGTTCATGGGGAGGTGTCGTGGGAATTAGAGGATCCCTGCCGCTTCTGGACGGCGGTCAGCTTTTTAAACCCGAATTCGCCCCTTACAGTATTGACGGAAAGGAGTGGATCATAGAGGGGCGGGGTGTGGAACCGGATATCCTCGTAGACAATGACCCTGCACGTGAATATGAGGGCAATGACGATCAGCTCAACAAGGCCGTTGAGGTGATACTGGAAGAGCTCAAAATTCATGAGCATACTCTGCCGCCCATTCCTCAGTATCCTGACAAGACACCGGTACCGGATAAAAACAAATGAGTCAGGACGGACAGGGCCCGGACGCAGTACGTTTGAAAGGATAAGAATGAAGTCAAATAAAGGGTTAAAGAGAATACTTCCGGCTGTTTTTTTTATATTCCTTTTTCCGGTGAGCGGAATAAACGGTGAACCGTCCCGGAAGACAATTCATATTTCTTCCTGGCTAAGGGCAGGTCCGGTGCAGGTCAGCATGCCCTTCTTTCATGAGGTGAAGAACATGAAGGGGGAGACTTTCGGGCTCTTCGATCTGCTCGGAATCGGTCAGGTATGTACAGAACCTTTGTTTCCGTCATTGAACGAAACGTTCAGTTTGACCGGTACGGGAAATGCAGTATGGGAAAAATGTGCCTGTGATACATCCGGTCTGGCCATTGAGCCCGTCTCAAAAACGGATATGCCTCAGCTGGCCTTTGTGGCAGCGCACATCGAGGTCAATCGTTTTACGAGAGCGGAGCTCAAGGTGTCCGGTTTCCATATTTTTCAGGTTTTTCTCGATGGTGAAAAGATCATGGATAAAAAAACCGCGGATGCTCCCGGCAGTGAAGGTGAGATAAAGGCGGGGAGCGTTTCACGGGAAATTGATCTCGAGAACGGAAATCATGTTCTCCTGATCAAAACCCTGAGGGATCCTTCATCCGGGGCTCCGTGGAATATCCGCGGCAAACTGGAAGTTCCGGATTCATGGGATGAAACCTCCGTGCAAACAGGGTTTGATCCGTTTCAGCGAATGACATTAGGCCTTCTTCTGGACAGCGTACAACCCGGGCAGGTTTCCGTTTCGGCTGATGGTGAGATTGCAGCCATACCTCTTCAGCAGGTCAACCCCCCGGATGCTGAAACCGAATACTGGACTGAGTTAAGAAGGGTAAAGGATGGGTCGCTGATTCAGACTTACAGGGGTGGAATCCGTCTCTCAAGCCTGACATGGGCACCTCAAGGACACAGGTTCTCGTACATCACCAGCGATAAGGAGGAACAGACTCTCTGGATCGTGGATCTGGATGCAGGTTCCTGCAAGCCTGTACTCAGGAATATCAAGAGGCTGGATGGGCATACATGGTCACCCGATGGCACTTATCTGATCTACAGCGTTTCTGAAGAGCCCAAAAAAGAGGACACAGGTTTAAGAAAAGTGGAGGGAATGCCCGACCGTCAGCCCGGGTGGAGAGAACGTTCTTTTCTCTACAGGATACAACTGCCTTCCGGTTCCTGTCAGAGGCTGACAGCGGGACGTCTTACGACTTCACTGAACGCCATAAGCCCTGACGGAAGCAGGCTGGTGTTTTCCAGATCCCGGGAGAATTTTCTGGAGAGGCCTTACAGAGTTGCTGAGTTTTTTTTGCTGGATTTGAAAT
>CAYXFJ010000056.1:0-1502 GCA_964464265.1 uncultured bacterium | reverse complement strand
CAACGAGTTTATCGATTATGTGGCTTCCTGGTCTCCTGACGGAAATCAGCTCCTCGTGATTGGAGGGCCCATAGCATTCGATGGAGCGGGCAATACCGTACCGGAAGGGATGATACCCAACGATTTCGACAAGCAGGCGTTCATTTATGACCTTCAATCCAGGAGAGTCGATCCTGTGACGCGTGATTTTCATCCTTCGATCAGTCAGGCAGTATGGAGCAAAACGGAGAATGCCCTCTACTTTACTGCCACGGATGGCCCCTATGAAAGGCTTTTCCGCTACGACATCGGAAAGCGCAGCTTCAGGATGATGAATACAGGAGTTGAGGTCATCGACAGGCAGGACATAGCTTCAATGCGATCTGTGGCTGTTTACACGGGTTCCGGTGTATCCATGCCGCCTGCTGTTTATGCGATCGATCTTCGCAAAAATGCGGGTTACCCGATTCTGAAACCTCAAGCCAATGATTACCGCCACATACAGTTCGGAAGATCGGAGCGCTGGACATTCAGGAATGCCCGTGGTATGGAGATAGAAGGACATGTCTATTATCCGCCTGATTTCAGCTCCGATAAAAAATACCCCTGTATTGTTTACTATTACGGAGGGACCACTCCGGTCACCCGGGATTTCGGAGGCCGGTATCCCAAGGAAGTCTATGCAGCTAACGGTTATGTGGTCTATGTGCTTCAGCCCAGCGGTGCAATTGGTTTTGGCCAGGCATTCTCATCCCTTCATGTGAATGACTGGGGAACTGTCGTGGCCGATGAGATCATCGATGGGGTGAAGCAGTTCGTTGACGCACATCCGTTTGTGGACAGAGAACGTCTGGGCTGCATCGGGGCCTCGTACGGGGGATTCATGACCATGCTACTCGTCACAAAAACGGATATTTTCAGGGCAGCCATTTCCCATGCAGGTATCAGTTCCATATCGAGCTACTGGGGAGAGGGTTTCTGGGGATACGAGTACAGTGCCACTGCAACAGCCAACAGTTTTCCATGGAACCGTAAGGATATCTATATCGATCAGAGCCCGCTTTTCCATGCGGACAATGTCAGAACACCGCTTTTGCTCCTGCATGGTAAACAGGATACAAACGTGCCTCCGGGCGAGAGCATCCAATTTTACACTGCGCTGAAGCTGCTCGGAAAAGAGGTTGAACTGGTTGAAGTGGAGGATCAGAACCATCATATCATGGATTACAGGAAACGGATGCGCTGGACCAAAACGATCCTTTCCTGGTTTGACCGCTGGCTGAAAGACCAGCCGGAGTGGTGGGAGGCCCTTTATCCGGCACCATGACCCGCTGGAGTACGAGATCAAATTGCATGAAGCGGATTCGTCTCATTCACTGGAAAAAAGAGGAAGGGGAGCCGTGTAAGGATAAGCTCCGGAGCATCCGGTGAAACCCGGATCCAGTCTTGCGGGATATTCCGGTGCTCCCCTTGTCGGCATTGAAATTTGTAAAAAGAGCCATTCGATCCTGAAAGTGTTCCCC
>CAYXFJ010000055.1:9703-14416 GCA_964464265.1 uncultured bacterium | reverse complement strand
ACTGTTCCGCTGAAGAAAGAGGCCCCATATCCGTTTCCAGATCCATGCCCGGTCCGACCCTGATCCGCTTCACTTTTTCCGCCAGCATTTCCACGAATGGATTCAAAACCGACTGGTGTACAAAAACCCGTTCCACGGCATTGCAGTTCTGGCCGCAGTTGCTGAATCCCCCCCACAGAATACCGCTTGTCGTGTACTCCAGGTCTGCGTCCCCGCACACAATGGCTGCATCAGACCCCCCGAGCTCGAGCACCACCTTTTTCAGGGATCTGGCAGCCTGTGCCATGACTTTCTGCCCGACTTCTGTACTTCCCGTAAAGAAGATCTTGACCACGCCGGAATCTACCAGCGCCTTTCCCGCATCCGCCATTCCATGAACGATCTGAAAAACCGGTTCCGGGACACCCGCATCCAGAAACAGAGCCCTGATCTTCTCGCTGGTCAGGGGGGTCTGTTCCGAGTGTTTGAACACCACGGCATTACCGGCCAGCAGAGCCGGTATTATGCCTCCCATAGGGATGAGCATGGGCCAGTTCCAGGGCGAGATGATACCCAGTACTCCGAGAGCCTGATAATGAAAGTGATTTTTCCTGTGCATGAAGATGAGATTGTGCAGAGGGACCCGCTGGGTTCCCAGAAATTTCTGGGCTCTTCTTGTATAGTACCCGATCGTGTCTGCCGAACCCATGAGCTCGATGGCAAGGGATTCGACCAGAGGTCTTCCCATTTCAAGCGTGATGGTCTCCGCAATCTCGTCCTGCCGGTCCAGCAGAAGCTGCTGTACTCTTTTAAGTTTCTCCGCCCTCTTTTCCAGTCCCATATCTCTCCATTGCGGAAATCCTTTGTATGCTTTACTGACGATCTTTTCCACATCGGAGGGTCTGGTTCTCGGCACTTCTCCCACGATTTCAAGGGTTGCAGGGTTTCTGGATTTTATTGTGAAAGCCATATGGGTGTCACTCCTTTTCCTTAATCGTTTCTTTATCAGGAACCGGCCTGAATCTGAAATTGACAAGCCACCCTTTCAGTTTCTTCAATGGATAGAGACCGAATCCATCCCAGATGAGAGAGGGTCTCACCAGAGGCGCCAGCAGTCCGAACTTGACCATCATATCCCAGACGATGCGTTTATGGCTGGGAGGGCATCCTTTGATCCGGACAATTCGCCTTGCATCGATGGATGCCGAAGCCTGCGCGCAGTTACCCACCAGAAGAACGGTCCTGTCCGACACAGCACGCTCTACCTTCCCGATGAGAACTGTTATTCGGGGAAAACGTTTCAGCAGTTTAGGCTTTCGGTCGCGTATCATGTGCAGCCAGTCCAGGAAAATTCCCTGGCAGCCTCCCACACAGTAGGGCATTCCGGACTGGATCTTGAAGGGGCATTTAAAATCCTGTACTGGCATGAATCCGAAATCCAGTTTCCGGGCAATACTCTGCCCCTTCTCCAGGGGATAATCTCCCAGGATTTCGATCTGGTCAAAGGAATTCGGGCCGTATCCTCTCTCCATCGCTTCGCGGATGTGATCGATCTTGAACGGATCGAGTCCGATGAGGCGGCTGCATACCATGTCATGCGCAACGGCATTGGCGGAAACGGCAATGACACCCAGCTCTGTATCAGGTTCCGTCATCTGATTCCCGCCGTAGGAGAGGCGGATGCCGTCCATGACAATTAAATCCGGATTGGCAGCCTCGAGAATGTCCACGATCTTGACGTGAAGATCCCGGTCATGATGGAACAGGCGTTCCCTGCTGTCAATGGTCCCAATGTTGAGCTTGAGAGCGCCCGTATATCCCTGAGAAAGCACGTTTGTTTTCATCTTGGGAGCGAAGATCAGAAAATCCCGCTCCACCATTTCCCTGGCGATCGTGATGTAATGGTGGACCCGTCCATTCTTCAGAACCACCCTGGACTGGCGCCCTTCCTCCATAGCCCGCAGCTTCACTCCGTATTTTCTGGCAAGCGGTCTGTATCCCGCATGCCTGAACATGGTCTGTGTGGTCACCCCCAGTCCGGATTTCTCCACGATGTCGATTTTTGTGACGGCCTTTTCTCTTTTAAGTATGCGGAGAATCCCTTCAGTCACCTCCGCATGTGTGTGGGAACCCGAAGTCACTTTACGGTGGGTAAAACAGAGGTTGGGCTTGATAACCACCCTCCCGGCAATGGGTCTGGCCGGAACGATCGTTTTCATAGCCCGTTCAATAACGTTCTCGATCTCATCGGCATCATAACGGTCGCAGGCGCCCAGGTATACAGGATATTTTTTCATATACCTTCTTCCTCCGGGTCTATCCCTTTTCCGGGATCTTCAAGCCCGAATCATGCTCTCTCAAAAGGGGTCAGTCCTGTTTTTTCGGGCTGAAAACCGCGGTAACTGTCCGTATCTGGAACTTCAGTTTGAAAATTCAATATTGCGTATCTTATAGGGAATGATCGGATGTCCGTCAGGGCGTGAAACGACGAATGCCCCTTTCTTCCGCCCTTTCTTGAATGAGCGAACGAAATATCCTGAATGGAGCGAGCCATTCCTGTCGAAATAATGCACAACGGCCGGCTTTTTATCAAAAAGATGAAGCTGCAAGGTCAGATCCTTCCTGAGGATGGGTTACCAGTAAGTATAAAGTTTTTCCGAAAATAAAGCAAGAAAAAATATTTCAACCGCCCCTGTATGATTTTAACAGTGCATGGCATCATGCAGTTTACAGAACCGGCAGAATCCTTCTTTAATATTACTTCTTTTTATGAACATCGAATCTGAGATCTTTACCGCTTCCCGGGATACGTGCATAGAAAGCATAACCCCCGAAATTGTTCTCGATCTTCAGGAGAAGCTCATTCCAGCCTTTTACGAGCTTCAGAAAAATACGTTCCTGGTCCGGAACCGCTATGCGCACTCCCGGAAACCGGTAGATCCCTTCTCCGTTCAAAAAGACTTTGGCACCGTCATCAGATCCGAAGAGCAGGGAGACTGTCTCTGCTTTCGGAGAGTGGATGTAAGTGACCGCGTAGGCGACAACCCTTTCACCGGGACTGTACTTTTGTGAGAGGTCCATGTATCCCGAGCCGGGTGTCTTTTCCAGTTTCCATCGTATTTCCTGACCTTCTGATCCGGTGCACGTTTGATTATAGTCTATCCCCTTTTCAGGCGGAAATACCGTGTCCAGGCCGTAGCGCAGCACATCCGAATCTCTTTTATTGGGAAACGGGCCTATCATCATCCATTCGGGGATATAACGGCGCACGGGTTCAACACGAAATCCATCCAGGCCCACTCTGTAACCTGCCGATGCTGTATCCTTTCCCCTCACCCGGAAGGAAACAGGCAGTTCCCCTTTTGCGGGACGAAGCCCTTTCAACTGTATCCTGCCCCCTGGGACGCACTCCTTCGAAAATCCGAGCCATCCTCCGATGGTCTTGCCTCCATAACGCACCTCGACATCCCCGTATTCCGGTCCCCGGGTGAAATACACATCCACATTCAAGGAATCCTCCTCACCGGCTCCAAGAGCGAGAGTAAACATGTCCCCCGGCGATTGTGTACCTACTTCAAGCTGCCTCATGCCGCTCCATTCCGGTCCGTACACGGACATGTCCACAGAGCCCGAACTTCCCCTGAAATCCCTGACCTGCAGGGCCTCGGCTTCCACAAGCCCGTTGGGCACCTGATACCTCAATGGAATGCGAAGCGCAGGATCCGGAAGCTCCGGAAAAGGCTTATGGGGTTCTTCCTGATACCAGTAAGCTGTACTTGCATAATCAGAGACCTCCGAATTGGCATGACCGTGTTCGATGGTGAAGCGAATCGATTTCCTGAAAGGGATGGCATCGCCCGTCATGAAACGGTAAGCCGCGATACGGCTCAGGGAATCGTCCTTAATGATCAATCCGTGCACTGGCGCTGAATAAGTCCCATTGCTGAAGTACCACCCGCTCGTGAAAAAATCCTCTGTTCCTGTCCCGTAAACCGAAGGGAACGTCTCGCCATCCACATACACCATTTCGTCACCTTCGAGGAAACCCAGTCCCGCGTCATAACCCTGCATGCTCATGGCGAGCCCGACAAAATGACCCCTGCCCTCCGCCTCCAGCACTGTGTAATTCCGGTCTGGCTGTGTCCGTATTTCGCGATTCCACAAGGCATGGAAGCAGGCCATCTCCTCGAACGGCTTTTCGTGCTTTTGCACGTCGATATGATAATAAAAAGCGTAGATTTCCTGCCCTGTCCCGTTCTCCACCTCGATCCGTGCATGCTTGTTGAATGGCATGGGAAAGAAGCAGTAATATCCTCCGCTGGACATTCCCGTATAAAGAGAAGTATAATGCCTGTACCCGAATCCGGTTCCGAAAAAATCCCCCACCGGTACCTCCACGGACGGATCAGGCTCGTTGTCCCAGTACATGCGGAAAACGATGCGTCTCAGGAAATGGGGATCGCGCGAATCTATGGTGACCCAGATCCGGGTGATGACACCCGGACCGTCCATGTCCATAATGACCGCATTTTGGCCGGATTTTATATTGATCCTGTCGTTATTGCCGCCTGTCGTATCATAACTTGAAACCTGAACAAGTCTGTAAGACCTGAAAACCGGCAGGGATTCCGCATCAGAAGGCATGGTTATTTTCTGAGCATGTAAATAGGATACAGTAAGAAACGTTACGGCAATAAAAGTCTTTTTTATCTGCATGGGATTCCCTCCTTTTTT
>CAYXFJ010000055.1:1546-9693 GCA_964464265.1 uncultured bacterium | reverse complement strand
CTCCGCGTTCTTTGCGGAGCGAAGCCGCACAGCGCGGGATCTGGGATCACAGACAGCCTGTCAGCGTCACTTCGCATCCTTCACGCAGCGGAAACCCACTGTGGCATTGCGTTCGAATCCGGGACTCACCCTCAGGAGAAACTGGGTCTGGTTCAAAGGCTGCGGCCCCCCTTTCACGTACCATTCGCTCGATACGGGATTGAAATGGCTTCCGCCCCTTATCATGATATAATAATGGCTTCCATTGTCGTATACATCTCCGGTCAGCTGCCATACATTGCCCACCAGGTCCATGATCCCGAAAGGGCTTTTGCCTTCAGGATAGCGGTTCACGGGAGTCGGATGATCCATAGCCGCGTTGCAGCGGGTGGAATCGAACACGGAACCCCAGGGCCACAACCGGCCATCCGTACCCTGTGCAGCATACTGCCATTCCATTTCTGTGGGAAGGCGTTTTCCTGCCCACAGTGCATAGGCGTTTGCATCCTCAAGGCTTACATGCACCACAGGGAAATCCGTTTCCTCTGGAAGGAAAGTCCCATCCTTCCAGTGTTTCAGATGGCGTGCTGTGTCTTCAGGCTGATAGTTTGTTGCCTCCAGGAATTCTTTATATTCGCGGTTAGTCACCGGGAACCGGTCCATATAAAACGGTCCGATCTTAACCTGTTTTCCTTCTGAGAAATCAGGATACGGGATGCGGCTTTCCTTCTTTTCGATCCTGAAGAGAAAGGGCCCGCCGGGAATCCTGATCATGCCATCCGGAGCATCAACAGCATCCGGTGTCCGCATCACCCGGCTGATCAAACGGGGCGTTCCGGGCTTCAGATAGACCACGCGTTCGTCCAGAAGGGTTCCCTGCTCGAGGCACTGAACCACGACCTTGCCCTCGTATCTGCCGAAGAGATCCATGAGTTTTACAGCATACACCTTTCCAGCCTTCAGTCTGGCATTCTCCTGCATCCTGTTTTGCAGTCCGGCCTTATCCTGAGCCAAAATATGAGGCCTCTCTATTTTCAGCTTCAAGGTCTGAGATGTTATTATCCGGGGTGCCGTCTGGAACGAAACCCACGGTCTCCCGTAAGCCGGCATACCCGGCCATATCCTCACCGAATCGCCCCTGGAAGCGGAGAAAAAGAGCGAGTCCGAATCAAGACGCACCTCAAGGATTTCAGGAAGACGCGCGATGCAGTCCACATTTCCTTCCATGCGCGTACCGAGATAAGCCCTGTCGAAACCTTCCGTGTGCACAGGGACCAGAGCCTCTCTCCTCTTTTCAACCGGATCCAGTTCCTCATGATGGTAGAGGCTCACATAATGGTATCCTTCGGAAACAGGCACAGGAAACAGCGGACCCCGGAATCCTTCCGGGATCAGACTGAAAACCGTGTACAGAATCTTTTCTCCGTCAGGCCATTCGTTGACCCAGATACTGTCTTTGTGTGCGGGGATAAGCGGGGTCCAGTCCGGGCTCAGAAAAGCCCCGGAATTCTCCTTCAGTATACGCACAAGCCTTCCCCAGTACCGGTAGTCGGTCTCGAGCCATTCCTCCCTGCCCGGCTCGAATACGTTCAGCTCTATACCGTATCCGTTGAAAAAGGAAATGGCGAATTCCCTGTGCAGCCTTCCCTGGCTGAGCTGGCAGACCCGGAAAATGGCGAAATCCGGTCTGATCAGTTTGTTGAGGTTCAGTGGCGGAGGCAGGAAGATCGCATCATGAACGCGGCCCGCCACAATGCCCGGCATATCCACGGGTACGGCCATACCCTCGCTGTACATGATCACACCCGGTTTGACCCTGTCAGCTGCCACCTGAAGCATGGGACTGGAATTACCTGCGCAGTCAAGGATAACACCGTCCGCATCCGTGCTCTTGATAAGATCTGCCAGACCCTCGCAGGGATCCGCCCCGCGTGTGCTTTCGTCCCATGGATTATATACCACAAAAAGCCTTACCCCTCTCTCCTTCATCGATGCAGACAGCTTCCGGATACGGGCAAGCCCTCCGGGAAGATCCGCGGTAATATCCCACTGATTCCTCCTGTCAATTCCAAGTGTGGGCCATGTGGTCCACAACCCCAACCCATCCCATCCTCCGAATAAACGGTCGCCCATATCCAGATACCGGTCAATCGTGTAGCCTCCTTTACGTGAATCAAAGAACTCATGATCCCATGAGAATTGCATGCCCAGTGTATATTTTCCCCTTATCCAGCGGAGATCCTCCCTGTTAAAAAGAGTCTCGTCGAAGGATTCAAGATCAAAAAGGTACTTTCTCTGGAACATAAGTTTGAGACCATTCTGCCATTCGCCTTCATAAAGATCCGCGAAAACCGCATATACGACTTCCCCCCCGGGTTCGAGCACTGTTTTCCAGCGCCCCTCCCGGGCATGCTTTGCCTCCTGACGGCGGGAAAGGGCGCACAAAGAAAGCCTGCTGGAAAGGGGCAGCGCGCTGTATCCCAGTTCCCAGGCATTATCCGGCAGGATGACGCCTACAGGACCGTATCCCGGCCTGTAGATCCGTGTGCGTGCCAGCGACCACGGCCCCGCAGCTGTGAGATAGATGTGTTCCCTGCTCTGTCCGAGAGGAACCACATTTGCAATGGAAATTTCGTTTCCGGACGTATTTTTAAAAAATATCCGTGCTTTCCAGCCCTCCTCTGTCTTCTCCACATGGACACTGCCCTGTATCCTGCCGTTCCATTCGAAACTATAGGTTTCTCCCCTGACGCTTGCCTTCATATCGGCAAGGCTCACGAGCGTGTCGTTCACCTCGAAGGTCAGAAAAGGAACGGGCTTTTCCATTTTCAGCACACGATCCTCCACGCGTACAGCATCCACAATCAGGCCTTTTCCGGATATAAGTCTGAGAGACATTCCTGCATGGCTTTGAACTGTCATGACCGCGAGTAATCCCGTTAAGAATATCGGGTAAACCCTCGCCAGAGAATTCAGCCTGTGCATCCTTTCCTTTGCGCTGTGCGGCGGACCGTTCTTTATACCGGATTTTTTGCGTATCATTTCCGCTCCGCCGGGCTGCGCATCGCTCTGTATAACGGGTCGATTGAAAATCATTTTCGCTCCGTTTTGTGGCACATTGCTATTCAATGCGGTTCTTCTTTGCATCACTTCCACTCCGCTGTCAAATGCGTCCAATCCCCTTTTCCCCCAGGATTAAAGTACGATAATTAATTTTTTCCGATTTGTCAATTGATTTTCTTTTTACTTCTTCATTCAGGTTTTACAGGTCCTGGCTCAACAGACACACAATCGACTTCAGTGCTTGAGATTGAACTCCGCAGGCGCAGGAAATCCGGGTTAAGAAGGCAAATAGTGTTTGACTTTATCTTGAAAATATTTGTATAATAGTATTTACATATGCAGTATACACGACCTTCCATCTGATACAATCTCGTGACAACCGGGCATGTCCGGACCCGGTTTGAGTCGTTTAAGAAAAAGGATCTCTTCCATGTCCAAGATCATGTCCCGTGAACAGGCTGCCAAACGGATCAAAGATGGAGACACCATCATGATCTCCGGATCCGGTGGTGGTGTCATGGATGCAGATTTCGTTTATGAAGGTGTGGAGAAACGGTTCATGGAAACCGGTCACCCCAGAGACCTCACCCTGGTGCATGTCACAGGTATCGGGAACCGCGGAGAGAAAGGGGTCAGCCGGTTTGCGCATGAGGGAATGACCCGGAGGGTGATCGGCGGGCACTGGGGATGGTCTCCTGCGATGAGCAGGCTCGCGCTGGACAACGGTGTGGAGGCGTACAACCTTCCCCAGGGCGTTCTCTCCCAGCTCACGAGGGAGATCTCCTCCGGACGCATGGGTCTTATCACAAAGGTCGGGCTCAAAACGTTCATCGATCCGCGCATCGAGGGGGGAAAGCTCAACTCAGTCACAAAACAGGATCTGGTCGAACTGATCGACGTGAAGGGAGAGGAAATGCTCCTGTACAGGGCCTTTCCCGTGAACGTCGCTATTGTCCGGGGGACCACGGCAGATGAAGACGGGAATATTTCCGTGGAACAGGAAGCGGTGAATCTGGATGTCCTCTCCACAGCGCAGGCCGCCTATAACTCGGGCGGCATCGTTATCGCGCAGGTCAAGAAGCTGGCGGCCAGAAAAACCCTCCATCCGAGAATGGTCCGTGTGCCCGGATTCATGGTCACAGCAGTGGTGGTGAACCCGGAACAGTGGCAGACAGTGGAATGTGAGTACAATCCCTCGTTTTCCGGTGAAAAACGTGTCCCCACGGACGACATCACCCCCCTGGATTTCAATGCCCGCAAGATCATCGCGAGACGGGCAGCTATGGAGCTTTCACCCGGAGCTGTGGTCAATCTGGGATTCGGCCTCTCTGACGGCGTGGCCAACATCGCTGCTGAAGAAGGCCTCTCTGAGAAGATCATCTTCTCCGTGGAACAGGGTATTGTCGGAGGTGTGCCTGCCAAGGGGGACATATTCGGGGCGGGATGGAATCCGGATGCTATTCTGGACGCCCCGGATCAGTTTGATTTCTATCACGGAGGAGGACTTGATATCACGTTTCTGGGCATGGCCCAGGTGGACAGGCACGGCAACGTGAATGTAAGCAAGTACGGGAAATGCATCTCAGGATGCGGGGGATTCATCGATATCTCCCAGAACACAAAGAAGGTGGTTTTCTGTGCCATATTCACAGCATCAGGGACAGCTGTTGAGATCGAAAATGGCCGTCTCCGTATTCAGCAGGAAGGCAAAGTGAAAAAATTCAAGAGAGAGGTCGAACAGATCACCTTCAGCGGAGAGTATGCCAGAGAAAGCGGCCAGAAGGTTCTTTACGTAACTGAACGCGCCGTTTTCGAGCTGACACAGGAGGGGATCAGGCTCATCGAGATCGCACCCGGCATAGACCTGAAAAAAGACATTCTCGCACATATGGATTTCGTACCCGAAATCAACGGCATCGGCAGCATGGACGCGAGGATCTTCAAACCCGAACCCATGCGATTAGAACTTCACCCGTGATGAAGAGAACCTGATTTCCGGAAGGCAGCAAATTTTAAAAGAAAGGGCATGACAAAATGAATGGAGCTGTGGTTCGAGAAAAACTGGATGAGCATATTATGCTGATCAGGCTCAACCGTCCGGAGGCACTCAATGCTCTTAACTTCGACGCGCTTCATCTGCTGGAAACGCACCTTGACGAGCTTGCAGCACAGGACATCCGCGTACTCATCCTGACCGGCACCGGAAAAGCCTTCTGCGCGGGAGGTGATCTCAAAGAACTGAAAACCTTCGACGCTGAAAAAGCGCGGCTTTTCTCATTTACCGGGCACCGTGTGTTCAACAAAATCGAACACTTCCCCTGTCCTGTGATCGCAGCCCTGAACGGATATACACTCGGCGGAGGCGGAGAACTGGCCTGTGCCTGCGATCTCCGGTATGCGGCGGACACTGTTCATCTGGGCCAGCCGGAGCCCAGGATGGGGATGATAACAGGATGGGGAGGAAGCTTCCGCCTGCCGAGACTCATCGGTGTGGCCAGAGCCAAAGAGCTCGTTTTCACGAACCGCAGCATCAGTGCAGCTGAAGCTCTTTCCATGGGTCTGGTGAACGGCGTATTCCCGCCGGACCGCCTTATGGAAGAAGTTCTTGGCATCGCCCGCACCATGCTGAAAGGAGCTCCCATCGCGAACAGGCTCTGCAAAAAGCTTTTCAACCGCTACAGCCAGGATGTGGAGGCCATGGCGCATGAGGAAAGCCTCGCTCTGTCCTACTGTGTGACCACCGAGGATCAGCGCGAGGCAATTAAGGCCTTTCTTGAAAAAAGGGAACCGGTATTCCGAAACCGGTGACAGACTATCCGCAATGTGTTCTCTCTGGAGACCGGAAGTCCGCGTGACAGACACTATAAGATATCGGGTGATCCACTGTTGAAAAGAAAAGATGACGGAAACTCCCGTCATGAAAAAATGAATCCGGGGAATATGGCACCATCGAGACTTCCATCAATGCTGCGTGCTTTCAACCACAGAAATTACCGTCTCTTTTTCATAGGTCAGTTCATTTCCCTGTGCGGTACCTGGATGCAGACCGTGGCGCAGGCATGGCTCGTATACAGGCTGACAGGTTCTGCGATCCTGCTTGGATTTGTCGGGTTCTCATCTCAGATCCCCGTTTTCCTGATTTCGCCAATCGCCGGTGTTGTCGCTGACAGATACAACCGGCACAGGATCATTGTCTTCACACAGACAGCGGCCATGCTGCTTGCCTTTATTCTCGCCCTTCTGACACTCACCCATCAGGTGCGTGTGTGGCATATTCCTGTTCTGGCCGCCCTTCTGGGTATAGTAAACGCATTTGATGTACCGGCCCGTCAGGCTTTTATCAAGGACATGGTTGGTAAAAACGATCTCATCAACGCAGTTGCACTCAATTCCTCCATGTTCAACAGTGCAAGAATGATCGGTCCTGCCATTGCCGGAGTGCTTGTGGCAGCTGTTGGAGAGGGCTTATGTTTCCTGATCAATAGCGTGAGCTATCTGGCGGTGATCGCAGGACTCCTCCAGATGCGCATCCCTGCACAGAACAACCTCCAGCCGGCAGGAGGCACGCTGAACAGCATAGCCGAAGGATTCAAATTCGCCTGGCATGCTGAACCGGTCCGTTTGCTGCTTATTCTTCTGGGACTCGTCAGCCTGGTGGGAATGCCCTACGCTGTACTCATGCCTATATTTGCCGATCAGGTTCTGCACGGCGGGCCAAAGGCGCTGGGAATGCTCTTGGCTGCTGTAGGTATAGGCGCCCTGACCGGCGCATTGATTCTGGCCAACCGGCGCGGTATACATGGCCTGGAGAGGTGGATTACAATATCGCTGGCTGGTTTCGGGACATGCCTGTTTCTCTTCTCATTCTCAAGATCATTCTGGCTGTCCATGGCTCTTTTGCTGCCTGCCGGCTTCTTCATGATCGGCCAGATGGCCTCGTCGAACACCTTCATTCAGACGATCGTACCGGACAATCTGCGGGGGCGTGTGATGTCGTTCTACGCAATGATGTTCATTGGCATGGCCCCGTTCGGTTCACTTCTCGCAGGCGCTCTCGCCCACAAGCTGGGAGCCCCGTCTGCAGTCGCTATCGGCGGACTGGCCTGTGTGACCGGTGCTTTTCTGTTCGGATTTCGTTTACGTACCTTCAGACATGACGCACAGCAGATGATCGTGGCACTGGAGATGGCCGGAGGCGATCCGCCGGATGAAGAAACCGCAAGAGCCAGCGTACTGACCTCAGGAAACAGGTAAAAGTGTCCCGGATAACCGGACAATCCCTTCCGGCAGCATCCCTGTGATTTTTTCTCTGTACAGAAGAGAACCCCGGACACGGAGGAACCTATGAGAAAAATGAAAACATCCATTCTTTGTGTTATTATCGCACTGGTCTTTCTGCTCACTGGAGTACTGATGGACAGATATTCCCTTATGAATAAGAACGGGCTTCCTCCAAAGACAGGTTCAGAGGACAAGAAATCGATACCTGACTGGCCGGAGGATTTCAAGGTTGTCCAGATACCTTCCAGCCTGGACAATAGCCTGCAGTCCGCCTATTTCCTGGCCGCTGGATCTGCTGAGACAAAACCGCTGCTTGTCAGTCTCCACACATGGTCCAACAGTTATACACAGGCGGATCCGCTTGCGAAAATGGCGCTGGAAAATGGCTGGAATTACCTACATCCGGATTTCCGCGGTCCGAACCGCTCCAGAAACGCATGTCTCAGTCCCAAAGTGCTTTCTGACATTGAGGATGCCATAGAATACGCCATTGACAGCGGATCCGTGGATGAGAAGAATATCTTCGTTGCCGGAGTATCGGGCGGAGGGTATGCCACACTGGGCGTTTATCTGAAAACAAGCCATCCTGTGAAGGCTTTCCTGTCATGGTGCCCCATCAGCGACCTGGTGGCATGGTACTGGCAGTCCAGACAGAGGAAAGCCGGTTACGCGGATGATATACTTAAGTGCACTTCAGAGGATACAACCCTGAAAGAGAAGGAGGCCGTCAGCCGTTCTCCTCTCTATTGGGATCTCCCGTCTTCACCCCGGGGCAGGCTGGAAATCTATGCCGGGATCGATGACGGTTATACGGGGAGTGTCCC
>CAYXFJ010000055.1:483-1536 GCA_964464265.1 uncultured bacterium | reverse complement strand
ACTCGATCCTGTTCTTCAACCGGCTCGCTGTGCACTGGGGGTTCCCGTACTTGAAAGTGAGCGACACTGAAATGATCTCGCTCCTTTCAAGGGGTCCGGTGAAACGAGAAAACCTGTCTGAAATCCAGGGCAGGACCGTTCTGTATTCGAAGAATATCCCGCAGGTATCGCTCACCCTTTTCGACGGCGGACACGAGATGCTTTCAGATTATTGTTTTGCCAGAATGATGGAGATGGCCGGATACACGGAAAAGTGAAAATTCCCGTCATGATTCACCTATCAAGGGAGATGCCATGAAATGTAAATCGTTATGCTTTATTCTGTTTTTTATCCTTTCCCGGACCGTTTTCGCTGCTGACTGGTATACATGGAGGGGACCTGACGGGAACGGGATTTCCCCGGAGAAAGGCTGGAATCCCCGGGCCATTGCCGCTCCGGAAATCGTGTGGAAGAAAACGATCGGTGTGGGTTTTTCATCGGTTTCAATCAAGGACAACAGGCTGTATACTATGGGAAGCATCGACAGAGACGGAAAAACGCTGGATGTCATTTACTGTCTGAATGCGGAGAACGGTGAAAAAATCTGGGAATACACCTATGCATGTGCCAGAGGGGATTATGCAGGCCCCCGGGCAACGCCTGTCATCGAGGAAGGCCTGCTGTATACCATGAGCCAGGAAGGACACCTGTACTGTCTGGATCCCGGGACAGGCAAAAAGATCTGGTCCCGAAGCATACTGAAGGAATTCGGCTTTCCGCAGATAAACTGGGCTCTGGCCAGCACCCCTGTTTTTTATAAAGACCTTGTGCTCGTCAATGCAGGCCGTGCAGGCATAGCCTTCAACAAGAAAAACGGCAAAATGATCTGGAACAACGGAACGGGAAAAGCGGGTTATGCGACACCGGTTTTTCACATGCAGAACGGAGTCCAATATGCGGCAATTTTTTCTGATCCTGCCCTGCACATGGTGAACGCGGAAACCGGAAAAATTGCATGGACCTATCCCTGGACGGACCGGTACGAAGTGTACGCATTTGATCCTCTCATTTCG
>CAYXFJ010000055.1:0-433 GCA_964464265.1 uncultured bacterium | reverse complement strand
GGTCCTGCTGGACATTTCAACAGGGACTCCGAAGACCCTCTGGGCCAACCGGGAGATGAACGTGATTTTCGGAGGCATTATTCTCATCGATGGATTTATGTACGGTGCAGATGGTTCACCCGGCCGGGATGTCAGACTGAAATGCATCCGTTATTCAACAGGCCAGGTCATGTGGAGCCAGTCCATGGAATTCGGCACCATGACCGCAGCTTACAACAAGTTATTATATCTGACTGAAAACGGAATTTTACATATCATTGAAGCCAGACCGGATAAATATAACGAGATGGCACAGGGCCGGATATTCCAGAAACGCGTATGCTGGACAGCACCCGTGCTCTCTAATGGTCGGATTTACGCACGCAACAATCCGGGAGAACTGATCTGTCTGGACATGCAACAATAAATGAAAGGATGCACAATGGAAAATCGG
>CAYXFJ010000054.1:0-14457 GCA_964464265.1 uncultured bacterium | reverse complement strand
CATCGAGGGGATATACCTGATGCCGCGAGTTCTGGTTATTGATGATGAGAAAATGATCCGGGATATGCTGCGCAGGGCGCTGCAGCGAAAAGGCTTTGTCGTTCTGGAAGCCCAGAACGGACTTGAGGGTATACACCTTCACAAGGAAAAACCGTTTGATGTCATCATAGTAGATATCGTGATGCCGGAAAAAGAAGGTATCGAAACCATTCTTGAGCTCAAGAAGAATGATCCGGCTGTAAAGCTCATTGCCATTTCCGGGTATGGAGGATTTGAGCCCAGAAGCTATCTGGATACAGCCAGGAAATTCGGAGTGGATCTTACCTTCGCCAAGCCTTTCAAGATCAATGAATTACTGGATGCTGTGAAATCGCTTTCGGGGGATAATGAGGATTCGTCAGTATGAAATAAGCTTTTTTACATACTCCGGAAGAACCAGCCGAACAGCACAGAATGCGTTCGGTTTTTTGTTTTTGATTTCAGGATGGCTTGAAAAACACTTATTCGCCATCGGTTCGCGCTTGAATCCCCTCACGTACGGGATCTACTCACTCTGTTCCTTCGCCCTTCCCTCCCATGTCTGAAAGCTCAACCACCGTTTTTCCCCATCCGCCCGAGTCAGGAAGCGCATCATAGAACCTGATAACAAAAGGGCTCTGTCTGAGGCATTCGTAAACCTCGAATTTCAGCCTGCTCTTTCCTTTTCCGTGTATGATCCATACTTTGATAAGACCGAGATGTAACGCATTATCTATAAAGGCATCCACAATTTCAGGAACCTGTTCGGGAAAGAATCCGTGAAGGTCAAGAGTATCCGTGACAGTGATGGATTCCGGAATTCCTTCAGGAGGGATGTTTTTTTTCTTTCCCATGGTCACCAATGCCTGTTGTTTGTCGGTTATCCTGCTGAAGGGAATTCATTCTTTGTTCCGTATGGTCAGCTCGACGGCAATAGATTCTCGCAGAGTGAACGGGATATTGGTCCCGCTTTTGATCCGGAAAGGATCGGGATGATTCTGACCGAGAGAATTGAGAGGAGGATTCCCCGGGATGAAATAGGAGCTGTCATTGGACACCGTACCTCCCTCAAGTGCGGTCATATCGATCTGAAAGACAAAATCGCGGGAAGAGAAACGTGCATAGTAAGTGCCCGGCGTGAGAAATTTGCCGGCATCATCTGTGCCGTCCCAGAACACGGCATACTCTCCGGCATTCAGGGATCCCTGTACAAGTGTGGATACTACAGCTTTCTTATCCTCCTCTGATAATGGATCACTGCAGGCTATGTGAATGAGCAGGACTGAAAGCAGAACAAGTCCGGACAGGGTTTTTCTTTTTATAATCATCCCGTTTTTCCTATTTGGAGGTCCACAGATCGATCCAATCCAGGACAGTCTGCCACCACAGGCGGGCGTTCAGTGGTTTCTGTATGAATTGCCCTTCGTCCGGAAAGTAGAGCATCTTTGAAGGCACTTTCTGTCTCTGAAGGGCTGTGAACATCTGAAAACCCTGTTCCACGGCCACCCTGAAATCCAGCTCGCCGTGCACCACGAGAGTGGGTGTGGTCATGTTTTTGGCAAAATACAGGGGCGACCATCTTTCATAATTCCGGATGTTGTCGTAGGGGGTACCGTCGAATTCCCATTCCGGGAACCAGAGTTCTTGCGTGGTCCCGTAAAAGGAAGACGGATTGAATATGCCCGAATGTGAAACCAGGCACCGGAACCTGTCTGTGTGTCCCGCCATCCAGTTGATCATGTACCCTCCAAAAAAAGATCCAGCAGCTGCTAACCTTTGAGGCTGAATGAAGGGGTATTTGACCAGCACGTTGTCAAGCACAGTCATAAGGTCCCTGTACGGTGCTCCGCCCCAGTTATTGCCTGCAGCATCACAGAATTCCTGCCCATAACCCTTGGAACCCCTGCAATTGATCATGATGACCACATGGCCGCGGGAAGCGAACATCTGCGCGTTCCACCCGTAGTGAAATTCGTCCTGCCATACGCCATGCGGACTGTCATAAATAAGCAGAACAGCAGGATACATTTTAGCAGGATCGAAAAATGGGGGTTTGAGCAGGAACCCGTGCACGAGCTTGCTGTCATAACTGGGAAGATGGAACTCTTCGAGAATGTTCATTTCAAGCTGATCCAGAAGCAGAGAATTGGTAAAGGTGATCTGAAAAACGCTTTCGGAAACCTTTTCCCAAATGAAGATTTCATGGGGAAGGTTGATCGTGGAACGTATGAAATAAAGGTTGTCTTCCCTGTCTGCCTGAAGTCCTGTATTGCAGCCCTGGAGCACAACGGGTGTTATTTTCTTGCTTTTCATTTCCATGGAAAAGACTGCCTGCCTGCCGTTGTCCTGACTGGTGAAATAGACCATGCCGGAAGATGGGGACCAGGAGATCTCTCCTACATCAAGATCGAATCTGTCCGTAAGATTCTGAATTCGTCCGTCCCGTCTGGTATAGATCATCAGATCGTACTGGTCTTCATCATAACCCGGACGCTTCATGCTTCTGAAAGCGATGTACTTCCCGTCGGGTGAGTAGACCGGCTGATTGTCGTTGGCCAGGTTCTGTGTGATCCGCCTGATAGTACCCCCTTTTGCGGGGACTACGAAAATATCGTTGTTCGTGGAAATAGCAGTGAGGGAATCGGGATTCCTGACGAATGCGAGTTCCTTCGAATCCGGAGAGAATGCAAAATCCTGACAGCTCCCGGAACTGATCGGCGGTGAATCGTAGTCACCAGGAGTGACCTTCCAGAACGGTCCGCCGGACGTGCGCATGACATAAAGGGAACTTTTTTTTGCATCCCGCCAGCGTTCCAGGTGACGGAATAATAGGCCGTCTATCAGCCGGGATTGAACCGGATTAGACTCCCGCTCCAGGTCTTTTTGAACGCTGGAATCCAGGTCTGTGAAATAACTGCAGGCTGTGGTCGAGAAGGCAAAGTAGTTGCCGTCAGGTGACATAATGAATTTGTCCACACCGGTGGGTATCTCCGTGATCTGATGGGCTTCACCGCCGTCCATGGGAATGGTAAAGATCTGAGGAATGCCGTTCCTTGTGGATAAAAATGAGATCAGGGCGCCGTCAGGGCTCCAGCACGGGTGACCGTCATATGCGGCCGAATTGGTAAGCTGTTTCGGCATACCTCCCGATGTGCTGGTAATGAAAATATCGGAATTGACCGTATTCCTGTTGATGGAATACTGTGTGACAGTGTAAGCGATCCATCGGGCATCCGGTGATACAGCATAATTCTCAACCCTGCCGAATTTCCACAGATCGTCTATGGATATGACCCGTCTTTGAGCGTAAACGGATGAAATGACCGCTGAAAAAAACAATAGCGGCAGAAGAATTCTTTTCATGGTACCTCCGTCGTGCCGTTATCATCAGGAGATTACCGTCCTCGATGAAGTATGGAAATGTAATAACGAATACCGGGAAAATCAAAGCAAAAAAAGAGTGAACGGAAAACCAGAAATAAGTGAGACCGCTGGAGCTGAAAGGGATTGAAAGGTGCAGGTCACTCTACCGGTCCCATAAAGACCTGCGTGATATAAACTGCGGGAAAGCCCTGATAAGTGCCTGCAACAGCGCCGATCCCGATCCATTTGAATTCTCTGTTTAATATATTCTTGCGGTGCCCTGGAGAATTCATCCACTCATTGACCATATGTCTTGAAAATTCAGAATAAGTGTAATTTTTGATTGTACTGCCGTTTTCTGCGTTGATATAAACAGTTTTACCCATGATTTTCCTGCGATAGAATGGGACATCGGCTATCTTTAGAAAATAATCCACACCGATATTCTCACCCATCACGATATTTTCCATAACGACACCCGCTTTTTCCACACGGTCGGACAGGTCCCTGTTTTCCTTGGCCGGGGACGTATGGGAAAAATAGTGTTTTGCAGCCATTTCAGCGCTATGCCTTCTTGCGGCTGTCCGCAGTCGCACATTCAGATAACAGGCCGGCAAACCAAGGGTATTACGCGCTTCATTGGTCAATTGAATAATTGTGGTTTCCAGAAGAGCCTGGGAGAATGTCCCCTGCAGCATCGTTTCTTTACCGGATGCCTTTTGTGCAGGTGCGGGGTAGAGAGATAAAACGCATAACATTAGAGAGCCGAGGATCTCCGGGAAAGGAAACCGCTTCAAGCGCGTTCCGGCTTCTTTCAAAGGCTGCCGGCAACAGGATGAACGGAGCATATCTGACCGCATCACAGGAGTCCGGATGAAGGGAAAATGAAAGAAAAGGCCCTCAGAACATGGAATCTGTATCTGGGGGCCTGTACAGGATTCAGGCTGACCGCTCAGCCGTCGAAGCTGTAATCTTCATTGGGATAGAGGTCCATACGGACATTGTCCCCATCTTCCAGATCCTCAAGATTGGGACGGTTGGCCTCGTAGTCGGCTATGCTAAAACCGATGATCTCTTCTTCTGAATAAGGCCGTGTTGTGCTGCACTGGACACAGGTACTTGTATCCGGAAGCACTGACAGCCGCGCCGAGGGAATAGCTCTGCCGCAAACTTCACACAATTTTTTCTGCTTCATTTCCGTGTCACTCCTTGATCAGACGGTAATTGTGAAATTTACAGCTTTTGTACGAAATAAATGAAAAAAAGGTTCCCCGGATTTTATCATTATTTTACGAGCATCATCCGTCCGACCTGCTGCCACGTTTTGGTCCTGATCTGAACAAAATAAATGCCAGACGGATGGTTTGCCGCATCCCATTCGAACTCATAGATACCCGTTTTCTGTTCGTCATCGATCAGTACGGATACCTCCTGGCCCAGCATGTTGAAGACCTTCAATGAAACATGGCAGGGTTTGGGGATGCCGTACCGTATCGTGGTCGCAGGATTGAACGGGTTCGGAAAATTCGGGTACAGAACGAATTCTTTCGGTGCATTGCCCACAAGGTTCAAGGCCGCGACTTCCGTAATAGTGACCATTATGCGAAGCGTGTCCGAAGCGGAAGTCCCCTGCGGATCTGACACGGTAAAGACCACGCAGTAGGATCCGGTAACCGCTTCCGCTGAGATTATTGCATGACGGGTTTCCGTATCGAGTTCCACGACCATATTTCCTGACTCTGCACACTCATAAGACCATGCAAGTGTGCTGTCCGGGTCATCAGGATCCGATACATAATCATCCAGAGCCAGATCCAGATAAAGCGAGTCAATATCGAGATAGGAAGCCTTGGGAAGAGAGTAGACAAAATAAGGAGGATCGTTCACCGGATCGATGAACAGGTACACAACGAGCGTGTCAGAAAGTTCCCCGTCGGTCGCGACCGTTTTGAATGACGTATTTTTCACACCATTACTGGGCGTACCGCAGATATTCACTCCGGAGGGTTCCAGCCAGGCAGGATAATCGATGAATTGAATGGTCAGTACGGAATCATCTTCATCCACAGCCGTGGCTTTATACGAGAAGAGTTGTTTTTCCACAGCATAAGCCGTATCCGGGGAGGTGATGACAGGAGCATCATTCGTGCAGATGACCTTCAGCACTACCTGTAGTGTATCGGCCAGTTGGCCGTCACTGACGATCACGGTGAGTAGTGTATCCACGTCGTCATGCACGAGGCACCCTTCGATTTTCGTTCCGTCCGGTACCAGCCAGGATGGATACTCGCTGAAAACGTAAACCAGCGAATCCTGTTCCGGGTCATTTGCCGTGATGGTATAAACAAAGGGAGTATCTTCTGTCACCCATGCGGTATCTTGCGATGTGATGACTGGAGGATCGTTCACCGAACCTATGGATACCGTAACCTCTCCGGAATCGCTCAATTCTCCGTCAGAGACGCTGACCTCAAAGGATGCAGCGGTGACTCCCTCGGTAGGAGTACCGGAGATCTGGTTTCCGGACGGGGCAAGCCATTGCGGATAATTAGAGAACGTGAAAACAAGCGGGCTGTTCTCAGCGTCCGTGGCAGTTGCTGTATAGATAAAGAGGACATCCTCGGTGGCCTCTGCCGAGAGGCTCGAAGTGAGCACCGGAGGATCATTGACAGCAATGACTGTGACTGCGACCTCCCCGGTATCTTCAAGGGATCCGTCTGATACAGTGACCTTAAAGGATCCGGACGTGATCCCCTCGGTCGGAGTACCCGAGATCTGATTTCCGGATGGTGTGAGCCAGTCCGGATAATCCGAGAAGGTGAAAGTAAGCGGGCTGTTCTCAGGGTCCGTAGCTGTCGCTGTATAGGTGAAGAGGATATCCTCAGTGCCCTGAGCGGTCATGCTGGAGGTGAGCACAGGTGGATCGTTAATTAAACCTACCGTGACCGTGACCACTCCGGAGTACACGAGGGATCCGTCGGAGACGGTGATAGTAAAGGATCCGGATGTGATGCCTTCGGCCGGGGTGCCCGAGATCTGGTTTCCGGAGGGTATAAGCCATCCGGAATAATCAGAGAACGTAAAAGTGAGCGGACTGTTCTCAGCGTCCGTGGCAGTCGCTGTATAGGTGAAAAGGACGTCCTCGGTGGCCTGGGCGGTCAGGCTGGACGTGAGCACAGGCGGATCGTTCACAGAATGTACCGTTAGCGTGACATCTCCTGTGTCATACAGAAATCCGTCCGATACAGAAACTGTGAATGAACCTGAAGTGATCCCCTCCGTCGGGGTTCCTGAAATCTTATTTCCGGACGGAGTGAGCCATCCCGGATAATTCGAGAAGATGAAGGCGAGCGGGCTGTTCTCAGGATCCATGGCCGAAGCTATATAGCTGAAAGCCACATCCTCGGTAGCTTCTGTCTTACAGCTGGAGGTGAGCACCGGAGGATCATTGACAGGCTGTACTACAACAGAAACCAGCAAAGAATCCGTATAAATACCGTCAAATGCTTTTATCCAGAAAGTGGTGTTCTGTACTCCTTCAAGAGGTGTGCCCGAGATCTGATTGCCTGATGGAGTAAGCCATGCGGGATAATTCCTGAATGAGAAAGTCAGAGGATCGCCTTCCGGATCCGTGGCTGTAGCAGTGTACGTAAAAGGAGTATCCTCTGTGCCTGTGGCGGAAGAGGGAGAAGTGATATCCGGAGGATTGCACTGAACAGTGAATGAAAAAGGACCGGCAGTACGTGTATTGCCCAGCTCATCGGTCGCAACCACAGACCAGGTATGCACTCCGTTGGAGAGCGGTGCTGTACAGGCCACAGTCGTGTCTTCAGCAGTAAGATTGTCCCATTCTTTTTTGCCATCCAGAAATACGGAGAAGGATTTGAAATCCGAGTATTTATCCGAGGTTGATTGCCAGACAAGCTCAGGCTGTCTGTAATGAATGACAGCATCATCTGCGGGCAGGAGAAGCCCGAAGGATTCAGGTCCTGAGACATCCAGTGTGACCAGAAATGTCGGGGAAGCCGATGCATTACCTGCCTCGTCCAAAGCCCTGACAAACCAGTTGTGCTGCCCTTCAATGAGAGGATGGGCGGGTGGTGAAAAGGTGTTCGCCAGAAGGTCTGTGTCCAGGGATCCGTCAACCCAGAGCTGGTAATATTCGAGTCCCGATAGTTCGTCGTTTGCCGCCTGCCATGAAAATGTCGGGGACAGGGTATTGATATTGTCCTCATATTCCGGGGCTACCAGAGAAAAGGATTGCGGAGGTGTTCTGTCCACCTGCGCTGTGAATTTTGGACTGGAGACACGTTTGTTTCCGAGGCTGTCCAATGCGATGACGAACCAGGGATGGGATCCGTCGCTGAGCCCGTAAGATTCGGAAAGCTGAACCTGCGTTTCCGTGGAGGGGATATGATCGATCACCAGTGCACTGTCTATCCAGAGCTGATATTTCTCGAGGCCGACACCGGTTGAGGTATCCGTTGTCGCTCCCCAGCGGAATAACGGGGTGGTGGTCGTGATCCATGTGCTGTTCACCGGCTGAAGGGGTGAGAACGCTTTCGGGGGTACGTTATCCATACGAACGGTCCGGGTTTCCACTGCAAAGGTTTCGTTCCCGCACCGGTCTATGGCCTTGATGGTCCAGGTATGATCGCCGGGTGTAAGGCTGACCGAATTGACTGCCTGGACGTTTGGAGGAATCGAATCGATGACCGCATCGCCATCGAGGAGGAACCGGTATTTGAGCATCCCTTCGCCTTCATCCGTTGCAGCTTCCCATGTAAAAACAGGATTCGTGATCGATGTCCATTCCTGATCGTTCGGGGAGATCAGATGGAAGGGGAGAGGGGGATCGTTATCCTCGGAAGCCTGAAATGTTCTGACACTGGCTGCCTGTCTGACCAGTCCCGCCATATCCACAGCTTTGACTGTCCAGGTATGCGTCCCGGACGTCAGTGTCTGGGACGGAGTGAGTGTATAACTGGTTGTGGTTAATCCGTCCTGGACCAGGTCGCTGTCGATCCATAACTGGTATTCCATCAGTTCGGACAGAGGATCGGTTGTCGCCTGCCACTCAAATACTGGATTGAGCTCAACCTGTGCTCCTTCCAGAGGAGAAACCAGATCAAATGGGAGCGGTGAATTTGAATCGATCGTGAAGGTTTCACTGGTGTATTCGCAGAGGAGACTATCATCCGAGTTGAATGCCTTCGCTTTGATACGTACGCTGGCGCTGTTCACTCCGGACGGGGTCCAGTCCTGTGTGTACTGTGTGGGGTTGATACTTTCTGCGATCAGGTCAGGGAAACCGTCTCCCTCGGTTTCTGAATAATAGAAATCGATGTGATCGAATAGTGTCTGGGTTCTTCGGAGAGACCACTGTACTGTATGCGCTTTGTTGCCTGCCCAGAGCGTGCCAGCGACGGGTATATCAAAGCTAAGGTTGCTGTTGATAAGTTGTGTGTAGATGTCACTATTGGAGTCCCGTGCATCCTGCCATACTGTCATCGCACCGCCGGAACCGTCGGTCATGATATGATAGTTCTGCTGTGTGCCTGTCAGCTCAACAACGGGCAGGCCTTCCGTATTCCATAACGGTTCGCCATCAGCGTTAATCTGCTGAAAAAACACGTTAATTTCGCTTCCTGATCGGTTGTCGCTCCATACCAGATAAGCACCGCCGGAACCGTCAGACACGATTTCAGGACTGTATTGATATCCTGCAGACTGGTTGATGGCCTTGCCTCCGCTGGTCCAGAGAACCTGGCCGAGATTATTGAGACGCTGGCCGTAAATATTGTATCCGGAACGGTCATCTGTCCAGGCGATGATCGCTCCTCCTGATCCGTCAGGTGTGATCCGGTTATTGAGCTGAGTTCCTAATGCCGCACCTGCATTCACGCCACCCGAAGGCCATAACTTGTTCCCGTTCAGATCCAGTGATTGTGCATAGATGTCTCCGCTGTCGGACCGGTAATCATCCCACGTGATGATATAATTCATTCCGCTCATCTGCATGGAGGGGGACATCTGGTTCAGGGCTTCGGTAACCACACCGACACCATTTGCGGTCCACATGGAGGCACCTGCACTCGAGATACGCTGGGCATAGATATCGGCGTTGGAGTATCCGCTACGGTAATCCTGCCAGGCAACGATGACCCCTCCATTGGCATCACTCACAAGTGTATGCGATGACTGGTTTCCGGCAGCTGTGGTGACAGGAACGCCATTGGCCGTCCATGAAAGTACTCCGCTGTCCGTGATACGCTGTGCATACAGATCTGTATTCGTGGTCGAACGTTTATCCATCCATACAAGAATAGCTCCGTTCTGACCGTCGGTGACGGCCTTGACCATGGTCTGCTCATCCAGGGCGTCACAGACAAGAAAACCGTTGGGAGTAGCCTGAGCAATTCCTTCTGCATTGTAACGCTGGGCGTAAATATTATCGGTCAGTTCGTCCTGCCATGCAATAAGCGCACCTCCGGAGCCATGGAGAACGATTGTGGGATATTTCTGATCTCCGCTGGAAGAGCTGACGAGAACACCGGAATCCCCCCACCGGAGATTGCCGGCAGCATCGATCCACTGCGCATAGATATCCAGATCGCCGGTCTGGTTGTTTTCCCACGTTAAAAAGAAACCTCCATTTCCATCTGAGACCGCCTGTAGATGGGTCTGCGATGCCATGGAAGAAGCCGCTTTCATTCCATTGAGCTGCCACTGAAATTGTGCGCTTGCAGTCCATGGAATAAATGCTGCAATCAGGCACATGGCCATTCTTTTGTAATGGTTCTGCATTGAGAGGGTTGCTCCCTATTTTATTGAACGGTTTTTAACAGAGATGGATTATGCAAAATTCATACCATGCAAACCTTTATAAAAGTTGAATTTTTGGATAAAATCAAGGAGTGACGGCATAAACTCGGACACTTTGGACCCATCAGGTATAAAAATACTCCTTCAGAAGGAAAAATTTTATTGAAAGAAGGGAATATTTTTCCTTATCTTCTCAGAAACTAAGTAGAAAAATGGAAACCGTCGATTTCATTTTGAAAGACATGCGGAAAAGAAAACAAAAGACCTCTCTTTGTGCAATACCTGGAATTTATCCGGTTTATCCTGAAGGCGGATGGGGATGAAGAGATAAAGAAAAAAGATTCCATGATCCAGATTTTATTAGAAAGTACTTGAATATTCAATTTTTTTTCGTTATATTAATTCTCTGTTTTGGAATGAGGATAACTAACATTTTGATATTACTATACATGCATGAATTACAGCTGACAAGATAAAATCCTTTCATCATCCATCAATCAGAAAACTATCACTTTGAGTCTGTCAGGAAGATTTTTTTTCAGGATATAACCATTCGGATTCAAATCGGGGCGGCCTTATTGTGTTCTCTGACATACGTTTCAGGTAAAACAGGAGAAGCCTTTTCTTTGAAGGGTGGAAAAGTCGGGTGTCTTCTACTTCATGGACTCACCGGTACCACCTGGGCAATGCGCGAATTGGGAGACGCCCTGCATGAGCAGGGTCTTACTGTTCATGCACCGCTTTTTCCAGGTCACAGGACGAGCGCCTCAGAACTGGCGGGTACTCCATGGGAAATGTGGTTCGAACACAGCGAGCGGGCTCTTACGGAATTGAGAGCGGACTGCCAAGAGGTCTTTGTTGTCGGTCATTCCATGGGGGGTGCGCTTTCACTGCTTCTTGCAGCTTCACACGATGTGCAGGGTACTGTGGCTATTTCGACTCCTTACAGGCTGAGAAGAAGAGAGGTTTTTCTGACCGAATTATTCCGTTCGGCAGTGAGGAACTGGAAAAAACACAATGGGGACGAAAAGCATCTGCTTCCTGATGAGGGATACAATGTTTATCCACTGCAGGCAGTACATCAGTTGATCCTTCTTCTTCGTGCATTTCGAAGCAATATCGCTGCTGTTCAATGTCCTGTTCTGGTCATTCATGCCAGGAAGGACAGAACAGTGCCGGTGCATAATGCACGGAGGATTTATAATGCGCTGCCCGCGGGAAAGAAATATCTGGAGATTCTGCCGGGAAAGGCACATATGACAACAAGGGGCGAGACTCGTGAGGCAGTATACCCTTTCCTGCGGGTTTTTATAAAAGAACATTCCCGGATTAAATCGATCAGGCAATAAAGAAACCGGTTTTAACCGGTTGTTCTCGATCATCGGATTGTGTGGAGAACCATGTCAGCGGAACATGGCTTTGATACTTCCCCATGTATGACGGATGCCCGAAGTCCCCGTGATGGAAACGATGACAGGATGCTGGGACTGCTGACCCCGGGTGTCCACCATGACGAGCATGTAATAGATGTTTGCCGAATAACCTTTATAGATCCGGTTATCTATGAATTCATATTCTTTTCGCGTACTCGAAGAGGGAGAAGAGGATTTGATTTCACCTATTTTCAGCCAGTTGACACTGTCGCTGCTGCGCTGTACGATGAACTTCGCGAGATCCGTTTCTTCTTCCGTAGCCCATTGCAGGATGACAGTATTGTTCTCGGTCCTCCTGCCGTGGAATTCAGTGACCCGTGTGCCTGCATACAGGGTGGAAAATATGAACAGCAATGCAAGTATGCCGGATTTTTTCATATGACCTCGCTTGGATATGCCTAAAATAAAGGCTTTTTTCTTGAAAGTCAAGGATTATTTTGGAACATTCACAGCCCAAAAAATGTATATAAATACGACTCGGGGTTCGTTTCTTATCGATGTAAAGGAGTGGATGAGCTCAGAATGACGAAAAAGATTAAGACAAGAGCCAATCAATCTCTGGACAGATACCTGCAGGAGATCGGTGAAGTGCCATTGCTGGTCCCTGAAGAGGAGATCGAACTCGCCAGACGGATCAAGAAAATGGACCAGGCTGCTCTTGAGAAGCTGACAAAGGCAAACCTTCGATTTGTGGTGAGTGTTGCCAAACAGTACCAGAATCAGGGTTTGTCCCTGGGCGATCTCATCAACGAGGGAAATCTGGGATTGATCAAGGCGGCGAAGCGTTTCGATGAAACACGGGGTTTTAAATTTATATCTTATGCTGTATGGTGGATCAGACAATCCATACTGCAGGCTCTGGCTGAACAGTCCAGGGTGGTCCGGCTTCCGCTGAACAGAGTGGGCGCTTTGAACAAGATCGGCAAGGCTTTCAGCAATCTCGAACAGGAATATGAGAGGGAACCCAGTGCCAACGAAATAGCCGAAGAGCTGGAAATGACACCGTATGAGGTATCGGATACCCTCAAAATTTCCAGCAAACATCTTTCGCTGGACGCTCCGTTCAATCAGGGAGATGACAATCGCCTGCTGGATGTGATTCAGGATGATCTTCAGCCTCCTCCCGATGATCTGCTTCTTAACGAATCCCTGCGGATCGAAGTTCAGAGGGCCCTTACAACGCTTTCAGATAGAGAAGCGGAGGTAATAAAACTCTATTTCGGGCTGGACAGAGAGCATCCGCTGACTCTCGAGGAGATTGGAGAACGTTTCAATTTAACCCGTGAACGGGTACGTCAGATCAAGGAGAAGGCCATAAGAAGACTCCGCCATACATCCAGGAGCCGGATGCTTCGTAGTTATCTGGGGTGATTTCCCCCTGATATCCCGGTTCGGCTGGAAAAAATCAGGAAAAATATCTAAAATATAGAAAAAATTGCATTTTTCATGATTTTTTTCCTTGACTTCACCAGAACTATTTATTACTTTATACTCACAAAACTCGCCTTAGTAATGAATTACAACGATGTGCATGGTAAGGGGATAGAGGATGTTGGAGGAACGATTCCGGTTTATGTATCTGTCCAGAACAGGGACAGAGATGAAAAATTTCTGTTTTAGCTGGAAAAAATTCTGTACACTATCTGCAATTGCCACATTCCTGTTCATCAGCCTGATTATTCTATCCGTTACATTGTTAAATCATCTCTATCAGGATTACCGCATTACTTCCCTGAAGAGTGAAAAAGAATATCTCCAGAGTGAACTGCTTACCATTCAGAGCAGGGTTGTTACACTGGGTGAGCAGCTCTCCCGGATTGAGAACCAGAGCGATGCACTGCGGAACGCAGTCAATCTTGAGCCTATAGACAAGGATGTGAGGAAGCTTGGATTTGGCGGGCCCTCTTTCTACAGAATGCTGGATATGGGATATATCCCGGAGGGGATCGATAATACAGTCGCGGTTATCGAGAGGGATCTGATGCAATTCGAGCAGGCTGTAAAACTGGAAAATCATAATCTGGAAGAACTCGTCGCAAAAATTAACGACGATGAAACGCGCAGGGATCACTGGCCTTCGATCCGGCCCATACTCGGCGGCAGCATTACGGATAATTTTGGCTGGCGCATCGATCCTCTGACAAAGAAAAATGCCCATCATAATGGTGTTGATATTCCCATGCCGGTCGGCACTCCCATTCTTGCAACAGGAGGCGGTGTGGTCGCTGAAGTCAGAAATTCGTATATTAAGAATCAGGATTATGGTAAACAGATCATCATTAATCATGGATACGGACTGCAAACCCGGTATGCTCACTGTTCAAATATTTTGGTGCGCCCAGGCGATCAGGTGAAAAAATGGGATCCAATCGCGGAAGTTGGCGCGACTGGCAGGGTAACAGGACCCCATCTGCATTATGAGGTCATGGAAAATACTAAATGTGTAGATCCTGAGATATATATTTTCAACTGACTTCGATTTTCTATATTCTGTTTGTAAAACCACCGTGTTTATACCGGTGGTTTTTTTTTGAAACTTACGTATCCTGTTTACGTATACCGCAATGTGAGCATCCGTTCATCAAGAGGGGAGTACATGGTTAAACGAATAGGAAACAGTATATTACTTCTTTTCATTTCATGGATGTTCATCTATACCGGCGGATGTCGCGGAAAAGAACGAGTCCAGCAACTGACCCTGTCCAATGGTATGCGAATTCTGCTTCAGAATAATCCTGATTCGCATGTTTCCACAATCATGATGAAAATCGGTGCCGGGAGCATTCATGAAACGGACCGGAATCAAGGTATCTCGAGA
>CAYXFJ010000053.1:0-14522 GCA_964464265.1 uncultured bacterium | reverse complement strand
TTCGAGCGTATCACAGGATACCCGGCAAACGAAATACTGGGCCGCAACCCCCGGTTCCTTCAGAGTCCGGACAGCGACCCTCAAACCATCCAGAGAATACAGCAGAGTCTGAAAAATGAGACTCCCTGCGAAGTGGAAATACTGAATGTAAAAAAAGATGGAACCCCTTTCTGGAACCGTTTTTCACTGACTCCCATTCGTGACGGGTCCAATACCGTGACGCATTACATAGGAGTTCATACGGACATCACGGAAAGAAAGCATATGGAAGAGGCGCTCAGATTCTCCAAAGCGGAAATAGAAAAGGCCAATCAAATTATGCAGGATAACCTTAAAGCAGCGGCCAAACTGCAGCGCAGCCTGCTTCCTCCCCTTAAAAATCCATTGGTTAAAATGCGCACGTCTTTTTTATTTGAATCCTACGACTATCTTTCAGGAGATATGTTAAATATTATTCCTCTTGATAAAGATCATACAGGTTTTTATGTACTGGATGTGAGCGGTCACAGTATTCAGGCAGCACTTCTGACTGTCACGCTGAGCCGCTGGCTTTCCGCCAATATGGGGATCTCCTTTTTATACACTTCAAATCCGGGCAACTCTCTTTCTTACAGAATATCCAGACCGGCTGAAGTCATGAAAAAATTGAACGAGCATTTCCCCTTTGATCCCAACAATCTTCAATATTTTACAGTTTTATATGGTCTTTATTCAATAAAAGAGAGAAAACTTCAATATGCTTCGGCAGGGCATCCTTCACCTATTCTTATCCCGAAGAAAGATGAAGCAAAGGTACTGCCGGCTTCCGGATTTCCAATAGGATTCGGTATGGACGAGCCCTATGAAGAATATGAAGTCCGTCTGAAAGATGATGACAGGGTTCTGTTCTATTCGGATGGAATTATCGAGGCACTTAATTCAAATGATGAAGATTTCGGTGTTGAAAGACTGGCACAATTCATTGAGATGAAAAAAAACCTGTCCATGGATGAGCTGCTTTCGTCTGCTGCGAATGAAGTAAAACAATGGTCCATGAACAATAAGTTTCAGGACGATGCAACCATGCTTGTCTTTGAAGGCATCTGAAACAGCGGCTCATTCGTACCGTAAAGCCGCTATCGGATCCATCTTGGACGCCCTCCGTGCGGGCCAGAAACCAAAAATAAGTCCTACCACTGTGCAGAATATCAAACCCACTATCGTCCATTCCAAAGGAACGTTGGCTTTAAAATGTGTCAGTATGCTTACCACATTTCCGAGACCGAATCCCACAAGCACGCCAATTGCTCCTCCGATATTGGACAGTATGATGGCTTCCATGAGAAATTGCGATAGAATATTTTTTCTTTTAGCTCCAAGGGATTTACGTATGCCAATTTCCGCAGTGCGTTCTGAAACCGAAACGAACATGATATTCATGATACCAATACCGGCAACAATCAAAGCGACAATTCCAATGGCAAAAGAACCAGCTTTGATTCCTGCTGTCGTCCTGTTGAAGGTCTTGATCAGACTGTCACTTGTGAATATCGTAAAATCGTCTTCCTCGTGAGGTTTTAATCCTCTCTCCATCCGCATGACTGCACGTGTTTCAGCAATGGCATCCTGAACAAGTTCTGTAGATTTCGCACGCACAGTGATGTTCACAGAGCGTTCCCTTCCATTGTTGTCCCTCATACCGAACATTTTTCTGAATCGCGTAATGGGTATGAGCACGTAATTATCATAATTCCCTCCCATAGCCGATTTCTTTTCTTCCAGAACCCCTACAACCGAGAATTTTATCCCATCGATCCGGATGGTCTTCTGAAGAGGATCGACCCAGGGGAAGAGTTTTTCTGCAACCGCATAACCGATCACCACAACACTGCTGCCTATATAGACATCCTGATGAGTCAGATTTCTTCCCAGCTGCACATAATGGGTGTTGTTCTCAGGGTATTCAGGAGTTCCGCCGCATATGACCAGGTTGTTATTGGTAGTAATTTCCCTGTATCTGGCTGTATGACCAAAATCCCATAATTCTGATCCAACCAGGTCCGCTGTCTTCACCTTATCCTTGATTACAGCAGCATGCGCCTCGGTTATCGGTCTTCTTCGCATGATCTTACGGAACTCTTCATCGCTTATAGGCCCTGCGGCAGCCCATTTCTGCACCTGAAAAGTCTGAGTGCCCAGAACACTCAGCTCTTTTTCAATGGTTTTTTGAATCACGGATATTCCGGTCATCACAGCGATGATCGAAGCGACTCCGGCGATGATCCCGACCAATGTCAGGGACGACCGCAATTTGTGCACCATAATGGCTGTGACCGCCATTTTGAATGCTTCAATAATTCTCATTCGAGACCCCTGCAGTTACCTGGCAGCTATTCAATTGGACCTGAACATTCGCGAAACATATTCCCATATCGTCCCGTTTATTCATACCGCAAAGCGTCTATTGGATTCAAGCGTGCGGCTTTTAAAGCCGGAATGATACCGGACAGAATCCCCACCAGTACGGAGACGACCAGGGCGACAATAACAACAGGCAGTGAGACCGATGCGGGTAGCACCAGTTTATTTATCAGGGAAGCCGCTCCGAACGAAAGGATCACTCCTAACATGCCTCCGATCAGACAGATACTCGACGATTCGAAGAGAAATTGCGTCAGGATGACCCTCTTCTTGGCTCCGATCGCTTTGCGAATACCTATTTCCCGTGTTCTTTCCGTTACCGAAACAAACATGATGTTCATGACCCCAATACCACCCACAAAAAGCGATATACTGGTGATGACAAGTCCGATGATCACTACGATACGCATCACACTATTATAAGCATTCATCAGGCTATCCATGGTGTTCAGAGTGAAGTTATCCTGCTCGGTGGGCTTGAGTTTCCTGATCTTTCGCATTTCACCTATCAATTCATACCGGAAATCCGTCATCGCCTCTGGACCAGGGGCCTTGACCGCAATCATGAACTGCCTGTTAGTTCCCCCATATGCCTTGACCAGCGTACTGATCGGGATGAATATCTGCCGGTCATAGTTGGGTCCACCGAAAAAACTTGCACTTCCCTGCTTTTCCATGACCCCCACCACCCTGAAATTGTAGCGGCCAATTTTTATCTTCTTGTTAATCGGATCCACATCCTTAAAAATATGATCACGGATCTCGGAACCGATAACACAAACGAACTTTTTGTACTGAATATCGGACTGGGTTAGAAATCGTCCATATTCCGGCAGCGCAAGCGACATGTCAGCCTGTTTTTCAGTTGTTCCGATGACGGGTATGCTATCGAGTGTACGCGATCGGAATTTGACTTTCACATTCGTCCCGGTTGATGGATTCACCACATGGTCGCTGACAAGTCGGCTGTCCAGCTTCTCAGCTTCCCTGAAAGTTACATTGGGCCTGTTCCTGTACGCCTCGAAGCTTCCTGTGATGATCCATGGAAATCTGGACACGTAAAACACATCCGATCCCATTGAAGATATGCTCTCTTTGAAACTGTTACCCAGACCGTTTGCTATGGTCATGGTCGTGGCCACAGCGACAATTCCAATGATAATGCCCAGAGTGGTTAAAATGCCGCGTGTTTTATTGGCCCGGATGGCGGAAAGCGCAATCCGCAGAGACTCTACCTTTTCATGGATAGACCCCATGTTTTTTATCCCCATCAACTCTGCTTGTTTTCATTCTTCACAGCGACAGATGCATCATCGTGCAGCGTCTGGCTGATCGCACGATAACTGCCTGTGATGACCTCATCACCTTCAGTGAGCCCTTCCACAATCTCGATATTCGTTTCGCTCTGTATGCCGGTCCTGACTTGATTTGCTTTGGCCAGACCTTCCTCAACGGTAAAGACAATCTGCACAAAACCATCCTTGTCAGGAATATATGCGTGCTTTGTAACACTATCAGGCAATGCACGTCCACTTTCCGCCATGGAATTATTACCTTTCAGCTGAGCCAGAGTCCTTACGGTCACACATTGTATCGGAACGCCCAGAGTCTGTTCCCTGATATCCGTAATGATGTCACTGCTCGCTGTCATACCCGGCCTCAGTTCACTGGACGGATCACATAACCGGATTTTGACCTCGAATTCGGTTTTCTGTTCCGTTGTTCCTGCGCCGGATATTTTGGCGCTGCTTGCGATCTCGCTGACAACTCCCTTGAATACCCTGTCCGGAAGGGCGTCCACATCTATGTTGGCGCTGTCGCCCATTGCAAGTGTGACGATATCATTTTCGTCCACATCCACCAGTGCCTCCATCTCTGAAAGATTGGAAATCACCATGATCACATCTTCCTGGAACTGTGATCCCAGTGCGATTTCCCCTACTTCTTTATTCAGTTCACTGATGGTGCCTGACATGGGAGCATAAATTGAAGTTTTTGACAGATCGTCCCTGGACTGTTTGACTGCACCCTTTGCCTGATCCACTTGCTCCAGTGCAGATTGATGCCGGGCTTTCTCGATCTGAACTGTGCTGTAAGCCTGATCGTATATAGCCTGCGATTCCAGATTCTGTTGGAACAATTCCTTTGTTCTGGAAAATTCTTTTTCCGCTTTCAGCAGATTTTCTTTCGCCAGCAGTGCGTTCGACTCTATGGATCTCAGGTTAGCTTCCGTCTGTTCAAGAGCTGCCAGGAAACGCTCCCGATCAAGCTGGACCATAAGGTCTCCTCTGTTCACCCAGTTCCCTTCCTTGACATTGAGATGGGTGATCTTGGCGGCCACATCAGCACTGATCTTGACCTGGGTCTTGGGTTGAATTTTACCTGTGGCTGTCACGGTTTCGATGATTTTCTGTTTTTCAGCCTTTACAGTCTGTACAATGTTAGATTCCCCACTCTTTTTCTTCATGGAGATGAAGAGAACGACAGCGACGATCGCCAGAACGATGAAAGAGGCGATGATGATTCTTTTCTTCCTGGACATTTTTAAACTCCTTACATGGCAAAAAAGTACAATGCTTGAAGGGACCTATATTCAAATCAATATTACTCATCAAAATTATTTTTGAGATTCAATAAGGTTTACGTATAAATGTTGCGGGATGTTACATCCTGGCAAAAAGATGAACAAGACCTGATTGAATTGGAATGATGGGATATTCGGGGCAGTAAACCCGCCTAAAATCTGGTACCCACACTTACATACCCGACGCTCTGTCCCCGGTAAGGTTCGGCTATGCTTCTGCTACCATAACTATAAATGAATTCTACAATACCCAGCTGAAAGAAATACAGCTGTATCCCGCATCCAATACCCCATAGATTATTTGCGGTATATTCCTTGTCATACAGACGATAGGAGTAATCGAATGCGAAATTGCCCATTGCTTTGAAGAAAATGGTTTTTTCATACTCATACCGGTAATCCATCCGGAGAATGGACATACTTTTGCCCATGAGCTGATCGTACCGCATACCCACAAAAAAGGAAGGCCTTCCCTGATTCAGGTATCTGTAAAGAGGAGTGAATTCCGCACACTTTCCCCAGTATCCGTAGAAGCGCAATGTATGGTTTTCGTTAAATGTTTTATATGACTCTCCGGAAATACCGATGCGCCAGAAAGGAGTCTCCGAATCCCATTTTTCATAACTTCCCTCATATTCTCCCTGTACCAGGGATCCTTTTCTCGGGACAAAACTGTCATCCAGAAGATCAATGGTCATGCCTATCTCGAGCATCCTGAGCTGATCTTTCCATTTAGGGAACAGGACCGGATCAGATATCGCTATATTCGGTCTGGTATCAATCTTCTCATATCTGTACTCAAATTCAAAATTGAACGCCTTTGCATCGAGAAGTCCAAATCCAAGAGAAACAGAAGACGATCTGTCCTTGTACTCTGCGATACAATCTCCGCATTCTGAGAAGAAACGCGTGGGGATGTCCTTGGAATTTATTCTGAGAAACGGATAAACAGGCAAATTCAGTGTTCTGGAAGGATAGTACAGCCTGGTCTGAAAGCGGGTCAGCCCGGCAAACTGAATTTCATTTTCCCAGCGAAGGCCGGAAACGATTGGACTGGTGACCAGCAGACTGGCAGCTATGACCAGATTATGAAAATCATCATACCGAACACCAAAACGCAATTTCCTGAGCGGGAGCTCTCTGACCAATAATGTCAACTTAACTTGTTTATCCTGGACTGGTTCGATTTTATATTGAATGGTTTCGAAATATCCAAGACCGTACAGGTCCATGATTCGGCGATTCAAATCCTCCGTATCAAGGCTGTCGCCCGGTTTCAATCCCAGATTACGGTACAAAGTCTCAAAACTGATCTGGTTTCCCCCTTCAATGTCTATTCCGAAAAGCACCGGTTTCTCCACTTCCTTCACCCGGATTCTGAGACGTATGAATTCCCGTGAAACAGGAATGACCTCATAATGAATTTCTTCAAAGACCTTTTCAGTTTTCAGTTCAGAGATTCTCTTTGCGAATTCCAGAGGACTGAAGAAATCACCCGGGAAAAGACCTATTTTTTCATAAATATAATCGAAAGCCAGGGATGTATAGCCTGTTATCTGTAAATCAATAATTTGCGGGTTGATCAGTGTATCGAGATCCATAGGATCAACAATGCGTGTCAGACCGAACAATTTTTTCAGTTCTTTGAATTCCTCAATATGTTCTCTCGCTGCCAGATCACCCTGTTTGATAATCTTCTTGATTTTATCATTGTCGAAATCAGCCATGGTGTAACCCGTCAGGTCAGGCGTGATCAGGAGATCGGCATCCCTCACATTCTTTTTCCACCTGTCCCTGCCCAGCATGGCGATGGACTGTTCCAGTATATGAAAGGGCGTCGCCAGTTTTTTCCTCTCCATCAGCGCAGGGCCAACGTCAACAGCGATGATAATATCGGCACCCATTGATTTTGCAACATCCACCGGCAGATTATTCAGCACGCCACCGTCTATAAGAAGTGAATCCCCCCACTCCACCGGGCTGAAAATAGTCGGAATAGCCATGGTCGTACGCATGGCCTTGGCCAGAGAGCCACTTTTGAGCACCACATCATTGCCTGTGATCAGGTCCGCCGCGACACACCGGAACGGACAGGGCAGATTGTCGAAATCATTGATCTTTTCATAAGGGAATGTCAAACTTGAAAAGAGAAGCGATATTTTCTGTCCGACGATGAGTCCGCCGGGTGTAACAGGCTTTAATCCTGAGAATGCAAAATCGATCTGATACCTTCCTGTTTCTCTTTTTTGAAAATAAGGAAGTGTCTCGCGCGGGGGCTGATCCGTAAAGATCTCCACCCAGTCTGTCCTCATTGAAAATTCTTCCAGTTCCAATCCTTTATAACCGACTGCATAAAGAGCCCCGGTGATGCCTCCCATGCTGGTACCCGCAATACAATCAATTGGGATATCCAGGGAATCCAGAAGTTTAAGTACACCTATATGTGCAAATCCTCTGGCTCCGCCTCCTGATAATACTAAACCTATTCTGGGTTTGTCGGACGACAGGCAGGGTGCATAAAGAACGGAAATAAGACATAGAATGATATGGCATTTTTTCAAAGGCAGTACCTCATGAAAACTTTTCTTCCTGAACAGCAGGCCTCTGGAAAATACATGTCGCTGGCTTCATAGTCAAGTTCTTTCCGGATCAAAAAGTGACGGTAAGGATCCGGACATCATGGGCACACTGCCCTGCAAGGTTCCGGATAAAAGAAATCAGCCGGATCCGTACACTCATTCTTTTCAGAATGACAGATCCGGCTGAATGACAGCTCTAATGGGTGGTTGTTTTAGAGTGTAAAGGTCTAAAGCTTAAAGGCTCCACCCTTCCCTGTACTCTACATTCACGTACTTATTGGCTTCCTCGTCGTTCAACACCTTCATGTTCACGCCGTCCCATTCCAGTTTTTTACCTGTACGGACTGCCAGATTGGCAAGCAGCACAGTTTCTGTCATAGGACCTGAATAATCAAAATTGGAGCAAGCCGGTTCTCCGCCCTTGCATGCTCTGATCCAGTCCGCCTCATGGCCGCCGCTGCCGTTGGGGATTCTCGGAAGGGTCGGCTTTGGCTGCTTGTAGTTCTTCATCTTTTCTTCAGGTATCAGACGCGGGCTGTCACCGTATTCACCGCACATCAGTTTTCCCTTGTCTCCGATAAAAATAACCCCGCTGTTCCCGTTGCCCATTCTGCGGCCCGGCTCCAGCTCGTCAGGCCTCGGAGGCATTAATCCGCCATCGAACCAGGTCAGAGTCAGGGGCGGCATTTTGCCCCTTGCCGGGAAATTGTAGCGTATGATCTCAGCGAGAGGAGGAGTGTCATTCATGGTCTGAGCAGTGATCCCCCATTCAACGTAAAGGTTAGGCGAACAGGCTTCAACGGTTGTAGGAGACCCTGGTTTCATAGCCCAGAACACAGGATCCAGTACATGGCATGCCATATCCCCGATAGCCCCGCAGCCGAAATCCCACCATCCGCGCCATTTGCCTTCAAGGTAAGTCGGATGAAAATCCCGGTATGGTGCCGGTCCCAGCCACAGATCCCAGTTCAGGGTTCTCGGTATACGTGTCGTCTCTCTCGGCTTGTATATGCTCTGAGGCCAGATCGGCCTGTTCGTAAAAGCATGCACTTCCTTCACCTGTCCTATAGCTCCCCCCCATATCCACTCACAGATCAACCGCACACCGTCACCGGAATGGCCCTGATTGCCCATCTGCGTTGCTACCTTGTTCGCACGGGCAACTTCAGCGAGTTTTCTGGATTCGAAGATCGTCTTGGTCAGAGGTTTCTGCACATAAACATGTTTTCCCAGCTGCATTGCAGCCACTGCAATAATCGCATGGCTATGGTCCGGTGTCGCTATGATCACAGCATCGATGTCCTTCTGTGTTTCCAGCATTACCCTGTAATCTTCGTACGTTTTGGCCTCCGGATAGGTGGCGAATGCCTCAGCAGAATAATCTGAGTCGACGTCACACATTGCGACTATATTGGCGCCGGCCTGCTTGGCTCCCCGAACGTTGTTCTTTCCCATTCCACCCACTCCCACACCTGCGACATTCACTGTGTCACTTGGAGCCTGATGTCCGGGTCCTCCAAGAACATGACGAGGAACGATGGTAAATGCGGTTCCCGCTGCCGCCACAGCCCCGCCCATAAATGTACGGCGTGAGATCTTTTTCTTCTCACCGGATGGGTTGGTCTTTTCGTTCATAGATAATCTCCCTTTGTTTGTGGATATCTTTATTACATTTCTCTTATGCCATATGCGCAAAAATCCGCTTACAGGATAAATCCGGTACAGTGATGCATATTATCACCTATTTTTTACAAAGTCAACAAAAATCCATACTATTCCTGTTGTCCCTCTCATTCCCAGCTCCATAAAAAGTCCGGTATCACCTCTTCTTCAATAATCTGTTTCTGATTTCCCTTTCCATTACTTTCACTTTTGTTTCAGCGTCTTCGACGGGCATCGATTCAATCTTCCGCGGCATATTAAAACCAATATAAGCCAGCCATGCATAAGATCGTATCTTACGTTTTTCATTTACCGACTGAAACAATTCCGATTTTTCGAGATCAGAAGACTGCTCCTCAAGACCCGTTTCAAAGACGGGGATATTCATCGCTTTCAGGAACTGCTGTGCCATGAGAAGATGACCGGTCATATTTGGATGGACTCCGTCATTGCTCAAAGCATATCCAGGTTCTGATCTTCGTTTATTTTCCAGATATCTTAGCATGGGTTTATTCAAATCGATGACGGTGATATCCGGATCCTTCAGACCCAGAAGCCAGGCTGAATAATCCGCCAGCACATCGTTATAGCCCCTGTACGTGTTCGAATATCCGAATTGAGGTGCATCAGCTCCGACCAGATCGTTTCTGACAGCTGCATCAAAAACCGGAGGTGTCAGGATGATAAGCTTTGCCCCTGCAGAATGAACATCCGATATCAGCTTTTTTATGCCTTCCTGATAAGCCCTGAATCTGTCCTCGCTCTGAGGGTGATAGATCCCGTCGTTCATCCCGTAACACGCGACAACTGTTTTTGGCGGCAGGGCCTGGAGTATTTTCCCGAGCCTGTCATGAAGACAGGGTCTTGGATAAGGATGCCCCGGTTCCGTTAGACCGGATACGGTCTCACTGGAAAGACCCACACTGATTATCATGTTCCCGGATTCGGGGAAATACCGGCCCAGTTCGTATTCAATGATACTCACATACCGGCCATCTTCCGTAATGCTGTCTCCCAGGAACAAGACCCTTCCCTTGAGAAGATCCGGGACGGAACGGCCTTTTTGACAGGCCAGCAGTACAAGAATTAAAAGTAAACCTGTACGTTCTTTCATTTTCACCTCCATGGATCATGAGCGAAAGAATCTTCGATGCTAATCTCTGAAGGAAAAACAGAATCTGTGACCGATAGAATCGCGAGAATCAACTGCGGTATCGAAGCCCTGCACAATGATTATTTAACTATCTGTTTCAGCAAAGTCAAGATAAATATTTTCTGGCATTGCGCCAGTCAAAGAGATTGTTTAAATTTATCCCTTGTACATACTTTACCCAAGTATTCATAATAGGCGGTCTCCCATGAGAACGGTCAGAGGACTCATCCATTTCATTCTTATCCTGATCTGTGCAGGTTCAGAAGCCCAGGTGAACACCGAGCGATTCCGCAAGGATGCAGACAGTCTGGGTTTTTCCATGTTATCGGATTTTGACCTTACACTTATGGCCGGAAATACGGATTTTCAGCTCATCGGCACGAACACAAGGTTGAATGTCAACTGGGGTACTGCCTATACCTTTTTGATCCTCAGTGGAGGCTTCGGCCGGAACGAAGGCAAAAGCTTTTTCAATGAGACTCTGTCCCACTTGCGGCATGTGCATACTCTGAATCCGATAATTCAGATGGAACTATTCGCTCAATACGATATCAATAAAAAACGTTTTCTCGATTCCAGAAAACTCATCGGTGCAGGTCTGAGATATAAAATATTCAAATCCGGCAGCTACAAGTTCCGCCTCGGTTCATCTTATTATTATGAAACTGAAAGATATGAATTCCCGGATATCAACACACACAGTGCAAAGATCAGCGCGCACAGGCTCAGTTTCTATATGACGCATGAAGTTATTATAAAAAAGGATATGGGACTGACCAGCGTCACCTATTTTCAGCCTGCCATCGGTTTCCGGAAAGACCTGAGAATCCTTTCGGACAATGCCCTTCTTATAAATTTAGGCAAGGGTATAAGCATTAACCTGAAATGCACCTACCGTTACGACAGCCGTCCTCCTGATACGATCAAAGTATATGATCTGATCACCAGAATGGGCATTTCTATGGAATTCGGGTGACATGGCATGCTTTCAGCATACAAATAATGATGTTCTATTACGCTCAAATGCGCGGATTCCATTTTCTTATTGACAATAGGATAATTTTTAAGTATCTTTTTTATCTATTTATGGTTTTCAGCCAGCTGGATCAATTTTATCTGAAAGGCGATGATGAATCTCTCAATTTCCTTTTTCATATTCCTCGATCCCGTGTATTACCGGCTTCACTTACCCGTATGATACATTATCAATTCCTTACATTTTCACTATCCACCATGTCCGATAACAAATCAGCTAATACAATCAGAAAAACAGGAAAGGAAACGATTTATGAACACTAGAAAATCAATCATGGTTGTCTTTCTGGTACTGATCATTGTTCTCGCAGGAACAGTACCGAAAGCGTATTGCCAGCTTGATGATGCGATTAAAGAACTCACCGGAGAAAATACCAAAGGATATCTCCAGCCATTCGTAAACACGTTCGCGAACAATATCAACGCGGGTATCTACCATACAGCGAAGATCCCGACCATTGGATTCCACTTCTATATCGGACTTGTCGCCATGGGAACCACGATCTCGGACGATGATCTTGTCTATATGGGTGTTCCGCCTGAACCTTATCCCCAGGATCCTGTTGAAACCGCCACGGTCTTCGGCGAAGAAGGTGCCATCGTTGAAGGACCTCAGGGCGTGAAATACCGTTTCCAGGATGGCCAGTTAACCGGTGATTTCATCCCATTTGCTGTGCCCCAGGTGGAGCTGGGTTCCCTGTTCGGCACAGTAGCCAGACTCAGGTTCTTCTCCGCCCAGATCCCGGGGGATGCCGGAGAAGATATCGGCAAGATAAAACTTCTGGGTTACGGTCTGCAGCACAGCCTCAGCCAGTATATTCCGTTATGTCCGATCGACCTATCTGCGGGTGTTTTCTATCAGACTTTTGACATCGGGGATATCATGAAAAGCAAAGCCCTCAGTTACGGTATACAGGCCAGCAAATCGCTTGCGATTCTGACCCTGTACGGAGGTGCTGCAATGGAATCCACGACCATGGATGTTTCCTATACCTATGAAGGTGAGGGAACAGAGGAAGAAATAGCGCTTGAATTGAAAGGCGATACGAAATTCCGGTTCCAGGTGGGTGCCGCCCTGAGACTTGCCATTCTGGTTCTTCACGGGCAGGTCAATATCGGCAACCAGATGACTTATGCTGTGGGAGTAGGTTTTGGAATGTAATAGATCAGATTAAACGTTTATAATAAATTCTATATAGAATGGAGGATTTTTCCATGAAGAACAAGATGAAAATAGCAGCTGCCCTCTTTATAGCTTTGTCTCTGGTTGTCCTGCAGTGCAAGATCATCGGTCTCGGCTCTCAGAATCTTAATATCATGGTGACGCTGGATCACACGTCGCATGTCATCAATTCGCATGGGCAGAGTCAGGATGGATTCACCTTTGATCCTGAGGATTACTGGCAGGATATATTCGATGACTGGGATATCGAATCCGTCGAACTGGTGGACATCCAGATCAGCGGAAGCGGGATCGGACAGGGCGAACAGAACGTTTCCGCAAAGTTCGAAGTCCGCTTCAGCGACAACCAGCTGATAGCCAGTACAGGCACGATCACCCTGTCGGAACTGCTCTCAGGCGCTCTCTCCGTTTGGAACAACAAGGTCACGCTCAATACTACGGGTAAAAACCGCCTTCTGAATGATGTGACCAATAAAAGAATGATCTCGCTTGTTGGTATCGCCCGCGATATATCCGGTCCGTGCGAATTTGATCTGTATTTTGTTCAGAAAATACAGATCAGGCTCAAGAAAAGTGAATAGAACGATAATGAGGAAAGCATCACACCGCGACTGACAATTATCAAGAGACATTCATGATCAAGAAGCCCCTGATCCTTAATTATGGGTCAGGGGCTTTTTGATTTTTGACCGTTTTTTTCAGGGTTTCGGATAAGCCGGTTTTACAGTCCAGAGCTGCATCCGTGTCATTTCAATAAGAGATGTCATATCGAGATCCGGACGATGAACCCGCCATCCTTTATAACCTCTCACTTCTCTAATGATCGCCTCCTCATTCAGCATTGGATAAGGATCGAAAGGTTCTATCGTATATCGTTCTGCAATGGATCCGGACATTATATCCTGATACATGCTGCAGAAAAGTGCATACAGAGGCCCTGTGCTGACCGTTTTATCTTCCATCTCGAGTTGTGAAGGCAGTATTTGATGGGTTTCTATATACAGGCTCGCTTCACGGGCTAAACGGCAGGCCTGATCAGCTGAAATCGTAAAAGTCTTCTGTTCTGCTGAAGGCAAGGCCATGGGACCCAGCGGGCTTTTTCGTTTTATTTTTCCCGGCACGGATCTTTTTTCATGATAACGGACTATCGATGCTGCAAGAGCTGCAAAGGATTCAGCCGGAGAGAAATAGTTATCAATTGTAATTGTCTTTTGATCCAGTGATTTTTGTGCGATTTCACTGAGATCCGCGGAACGGACATACTTTTTCTGATATGAAAACCGTTTCATCAGTTCAGCATACGTGGTGATCTCAATATCCTCCCTGCTTTTAAGATACTGCATCAGGCGCCGGAAATTCTTTTTGGCTGTCTCCATGCTTTCCAGAGGTCGCAGCTCCGGTGTTTTCAACTCTCCCGGCACCGGATTGACTCCGCGATAATAATTGAAATCCCAGAACTGAACGGTTCGTACTTTACACGGATGACAGGCAAAAAAGGAAACCACATCCATACTGCTGATCTCATCTGTAAAATTCGCCTTGAGTGTATCAAATACAGGATTGAAAAGATCATCCGTGTAATAGTTATCATCGAAGCCTGCATATTCTCCATGAAAATTGAGAGTATTGCAGAACCATACCGCGTTTTTCCCGGGTAAATGAGCCGGCGAGTACACATATCCTGCATTCAGCAATCCCAGTACATAGAGAAGCTGCGGGCCATAGGAACCCCCGTGTCTGGCCATGGTTCTTATTTTTTTACCAAAAATCCTCTGCAATTCTCTGAATCCTTCTAATTCCTGCTCCATCATCACCTGCACTCCATCATTCCAGCCGGCCTTCTCGAGCATCTCTGTCACGGTTGGATGGATAGATCCGTGCAGAGTATGACTGCCTATGTCATGCCGGGCCATCGCTTTGATCACG
>CAYXFJ010000052.1:9819-14596 GCA_964464265.1 uncultured bacterium | reverse complement strand
GGGGCGGATCTGGGTCGAATCCCAGGCCGGTCATGGGAGCACCTTTATTTTTACGTTGCCAAACTGAGAATGGCAGATTGTATTAAAACGGCTTTGTAAACAGTGGACGGAGAAAAAACATGAAAAACTCAAGCCCCATTCTTCTGGTAGAGGATGACCAGGTGGATGCCATGACTCTCAAGAGAGCTCTGAAGGACCTTCAGGTTACCAATCCTCTTGAAGTGGCCATGAATGGTGAGGAAGCACTGGATTATCTGAAAAAGGTGAAAAACCGGAAACCCTGCATCATTCTGCTCGATCTGAATATGCCAAGGATGAATGGGATCGAATTCCTCATCAAAATAAAACAGCATGAAGATTTTAAGATTATCCCTGTCGTCATCCTCACCACTTCAAACGATGAGAATGACCGGATGGAATCTTTCAAGCACAATGTGGCCGGATACATGATCAAACCCATTGACTATCTGCAGTTTGTAGAGACCATGAGAATCATCAAAATGTACTGGACGCTCAGTGAGCTTCCAGCCTGAAACCGGTACCGGCTGAAATGAAGCGATTCTGTTCAGGAGATCGTTTCAGCATTTCTGAAGTATAAGCGGCATCAGGAAAGAAGAGGGAGATATATGCTTAAGGAAAAATACCAGATACTTCTTGTAGAGGACGACAAGGTCGATCAGCTTGCGTTTTCCCGCGTCCTGAAACAGAAAGAACTGGATTACGATTATTTTATAGCATCGTCAATATCTGAGGCAAAAGCGATGCTCGCTTCGAACAGTGTGGATCTGGTCATCTGCGATTTTCTACTCGATGACGGGACTGCCTTCGATATTTTCGATCACTGCGGACATTTACCCGTAATTGTGACCACTGGAGCGGGTGATGAGGAGATCGCTGTCCGGGCCATGAAAATGGGAGCATATGATTATCTTATCAAGGATCATGAAAGAAAGTATCTGGAAGTTCTTCCCTTAACCCTTAAAAATGCCATCAGACAGCACCAGGCGGACAGAAAGATCAAACTTCTCTCCCATGCGATCATGAACATCAAGGATTCAATCTTTGTGACGGATGTCGCAGGAAGGATTATTTTTATCAACAGGGCTTTCTGTGATACGTACGGGTATTCAGAAAATGAAATCCTGGGTAAATCGGACGATGTGCTCTGGCCCGGAGACGGCTATCCGGATCCTCTTTTTGATGCGAAGATTGATAAGACAGGGGCTCCCCTTCAGGGGGAATTCAAGCATGTCAGAAAGAATGGCACGACGTTTCCAACCGAGATCTCCAGATCCATGTTGGAAGATGACATGCATAATGTCACTGCTACCGTTTATGTGGTCCGCGACATCACGGACAGAAAAAAGGCTGAAGAGGAAAAAGAGAGGATGAAAAACCAGCTGCTGCATACCCAGAAGATCGAGGCTGTGGGTATTCTTGCAGGCGGCGTGGCGCACGATTTCAACAATCTGCTTACCATTGTTCAGGGGTATACGGATCTCCTCATGCTGGATATAGAAAAGAGCAGCCATGAGTTTGAAAATCTTCAAGGAATAGAAGATGCTGTGGCTTGTGCCAAGAACCTTACCAAACAACTTCTGTTGTTCAGCACAAAGCAGCAAATTGAGCTCAAACCTCTCAACCTGAGCAAAATGATCCAGGATATGAAGATGATGCTAACCCGGTTGATCGGAGAGGAGATACAGGTTACTACAGACTTTATCCGGGATCCGTGGACAATCCTGGGAGACCGTGGAAGCCTGGAGAGAGTGATCTTGAACATTGCCGTCAATGCAAGGGATGCGATGCCGGTTGGAGGAGAGCTCATCATTAAAATTGAAAACCGGGTACTCGGCAAGAATTTCTGTCAGGGTAATCCCGGTACTTTTCCCGGAAAATACGTATGTCTGACCCTCAAAGACAATGGTGTCGGGATAAAAGCTGACAGCCTGTCCCACATATTCGAGCCTTTTTTCACGACAAAAGGACTGGGCAAGGGAACCGGTCTTGGCCTTTCAGTGGCTTATGGTATTATACGGAAACATGGCGGCTGGATCAATGTGAACAGCCAGGTCGGAGAAGGCACTGAATTCATCATCTTCCTTCCCATTTTTTCCGAGAAGCACATGACCGATCCTGCAACAGAGGTTTCTATAACGGAAGATCTGAATGGCAGCGGGGAGCGCATCCTGGTAGTAGAGGACGAGGATGGTGTCAGGGATCTCACCGCAAAAATTCTTGATAAGAACGGCTATAAGGTCCAGACCGTTTCGAATGCGGCCCAGGCTCTGGATACCTTCGAGAAAGAGAAAGGGGATTTTGAGCTTGTGATGAGTGATGTGGACCTGCCGGATAAAGACGGCATACAACTGGCCGAGAAACTGGTCTCCCTTAAACCAGGATTGAAAGTCCTTATGAGCAGCGGCCATGCGGATGAAAAAGCGAACAGGTCAGCAATCAAGGAGAGGAATTATCCGTTTCTGGAAAAACCCTATTCACCGCAGGAAATGCTGCGCCTGGTGAAGGAGGTGCTCTCCCGGTATCCCGGTATGCCTCAGTAATCCCATTGTTTTCAGGATCTCCTGTAAAGGATGTATTTTCATTTTCAATTCCGGCCGGGTCTTTTCCGTCAACCATTTCTCTGTTTTGATCCCCGTTTCTGGAAACCTTTTCTTGATTTTTTCATCAAAGACATTTAACTTAACACAAGATAAATCCTTTGCAGCATAGATGCCAGGGCTTGTTGTGCAGTGAAAGAACACGGCCTTTTTGTGCGGACGCGGGAAAATATTTTGGAGATGCTATGGATCCACAGGAAGGACAGGAAACGACCGGGCCGATAGACGTCACTATTATCGGCGGAGGCATGATCACACGGGATCTTTTGCTTCCTTCGGTCTATCATCTGGCCAGAACAGGATCTGTCGGCCAGATCCGTGTGTGCGCGCTTACCAGCGGTCCTCTCAAATCCCTGAAGGAAGACAGAGAGATTTGCGAAGCGTTTCCGGATCAGGATTTTTCGCCGTTCCCGGATGTCATGGAAGGTCCGGACAGGATTTTTCCTGAGCTGTACAGGGATGTGCTGGCCGGAATGCCGGCCGGTCTGGTCATCGTAGCAGCACCCGACCCCCTGCACCATGAAATGGTCATGGCCGCACTGCATCATAACCTGCATGTTCTGTGCGTCAAGCCTCTTGTTTTGAAATACAGCCATGCCGGAGAAATTGAAAAAGTTGCCAGGACAAAGGGTCTTTATGTGGGCGTGGAATATCACAAGCGGTTTGACCGGAGAAGCCTTATCGCCAAAAAGGACTATGCTCTCGGAAAATTCGGCGAGTTTGTCATTGGGGAAGCCAAGATGATAGAACCGTACGGTTACCGCTTTTCCAATTTCCGGAACTGGTTTTTCTGCGACCGGACCGATCCTTTCGTGTATGTGGGATGCCATTACGTGGATCTTGTCTGTTTCATCACAGGATTGAAACCTGTGGAGGTTTCCGTGGCAGGCGTCAGGGGAACCTTCCCGAACGGCAAAGAAGGATATATGTGGGCGAACGGCAGAGTCAGGTTTGAGAACGGCGCCCTGCTTTCGGTCACCACCGGTCTGGGGTATCCGGATGAAGGTGCGGGCAGCAACGAGCAATGCCTTTCCCTGTTCTGCGAGGGAGATGGCAGATCAGGTATCATCAAACATGACGACCAGTTCAGGGGTGTTGCGCACGGTTATGTGTCCGGCACGGAGCCTGGCATGAAAAGGTTCCAGTTCGTCAATCCCGATTTTTTCCGGCTCATCCCGTGGGAAGGTCAGGGATTCCGCCCCTGCGGTTACGGATTCGATTCTGTCGCTGCCCATGTGCATGCGGCCCGGGCCGTTGAAGCCGCAGGCCAGGGTCCCGATGTAAAACATGCGCTAAAAAAACGCCGGTCCCTTCTGAATGAGATAGATGAAAAGGGACTTCTTGCCACACCGGCGAACAGCTTCACGAACGAGCTGGTTCACGAAGCAGCAAGAATCTCCATTTTAAAGGAGGGGCATCCGGTTCGAATAAGTTACGGTAAAACACCCGGTGTCGAAATACGAAAATAAAAATGTGAGAGTGTCATGGCAGAATACAGTCTAATACCCGTGGATGTGCCTTTTGTGAGTACCCGTTACAGGAAGATCAAGACCCCGATCCCTGTTCCGGAGTCCGTTCCGGTTTTTGAACAGCTGCATCTGTCGGAACCGCGTTCCATGGCAGGTCAGCCTCCCGTGATCTGGCACAGGGCCGAAGATTTCACGGTATCCGATCCATGGGGGAACCAGTGGATAGACTGGTCGTCCTGTGTGCTGGTCGCCAATTCCGGCCATGGCAGAAAAGAGATACGGAAGGCATTGAAAAAAAGCATCGATCAGGGGCTTCTGGCAACTTACGTCTTTGCCCATGAGAAGCGGGCGGAACTGGTGAAAATGATTCAGGATCTTTCCCCTGATCCTTCCTCGTACAGGGTATTCCTCCTGAGCACAGGAAGCGAGGCTATCGAAAACTGCATCAAGCTGGCCAGAACCTATGCCATGGGAAAGGCCGGTCCTGACAAGAATATTATCGTCGGATTCGACAATGCGTTTCACGGCCGAACCATGGGTGCGCAGCTGGCCGGGGGCATAACGGGGCAGAGGAAGTGGATAGGGGAGGATAAAACCTTCGTTCACGTGCCTTTTCCTGACGGATACAAGAACGAAGACGTTTCGTTCAGCCTTTTCCTGGAAACCCTGCATTCCAGAAAAGTTGCCTTC
>CAYXFJ010000052.1:0-9809 GCA_964464265.1 uncultured bacterium | reverse complement strand
CGACTTACTCAAGTACCATTTGGTCCACGTTCACGTTTCGGACACGGACGGGAAGCAATGGAGCCATTCACCTATCGGAACAGGAACCATTGATTTTTCAGGGGTGGCCAAAAAGCTGGAAGAGTGGTGCGGCCAGAACGATGTCTGCCTTATCGCGGACGAAGTGCAGTCCGGCTTCGGACGCACGGGAAAGATGTTCTGCTTTGAACATTATGGAATAAAACCCGACCTGATTGCCTGCGGCAAGGGAATCTCATCCTCCCTTCCCCTGTCCGCAGTGATCGGCAGAAAGGACATCATGGATCTTTACCCTCCCGGTTCCATGACTTCCACGCATTCTGCATCCCCTCTGCCCGTAGCGGCAGCCGTTGCCAATATCCGTATCATCCAGAAAGAAAAGCTTGTGGAACGCGCTGCGTCCACCGGACTCATTCTTCAGTCCGGCCTCGGGGAAATTCAGAAAAACCATCAGGACAGACTGGGCTGCCTGCATGGAATGGGAATGGTGGCCGGTATACAGGCAGTCAGGCCCGGATCAAAAATTCCGGATCCGGAAACAGCGCTCAGGATCAACACTGCCTGTTTTCAAAAAGGCCTTCTCATGTTCGCTCCTGTGGGGGTTGCAGGGGAGTGCATTAAGATTTCCCCGCCCCTCACCATCACCCGTGATGCATTGCTCGAGTCCCTGTCGGTTTTTGAGGAGACCGTCAGAGAGGTCCTGAAATCCTGACAGGAAGAATGTTTTGTGAATATCAGGGACAATGATTATATTAAAAATGATAATAAAAGAGAGGTGGTCTTATGGGGAAAACGATGTTGAGCAGACGTTCATTCCTGGGAACCGCGGGAGCGGCGGTGGGGGGCGTGGTCTCCAGCCGGTCGATACCCCGGAATATGGAAATGAAACAACCGGATAAAGAAATACGCAATTTCAATCCGGACATGCGATACAGAAAACTGGGCAACACGGATATCCATCTCTCTGTTCTCGGCCTGGGCGGGTTAGGCCTTGAGAATGCCGTGGGGTATTACGCAATAGATCACGGGGTGAATCTCGTTCATATGTCAGAGACATACAATAACGGCAACTCAGTGCTCGAGCTCGCCAAGGTGATGAAAACCAAGCGCGACAAAGTATATATAGCCGTGAAGGATACCTTCAAGGATATCGATGCGCATCTGAAGACCCTGAATACGGATTACATAGATTTTCTCATGCTCGCCATTCACAAGGCCGTGAATGTGCCCCTGGAACAGAATCTGGAAACTTTCGAAAAATACAAAAAGCAGGGCAAGGTACGCTATCTGGGCCTGACCACGCACAACGAGGTCAAGGCCTGCCTGGATGCAGGGATAAAGACGGGCTGGTTCTCAGTGCTCATGCCTGCGCTGAATCCACCCGGTCTTGAAGCCGCCGACACAGAGCTTAAAAGGGCCATGGAAAAGGGCATGGGTGTGTTTGCCATGAAAACCATGAAAGGGATAGATGACGCGAGTCTCGAGCCTGCTGTTCTCAAGAAGATCCTCATTCAGCCTGCTGTGACCACAGTTATCAGGGGCTTTAAATCCTTCGAGATGTTCGATAACTATCTCAAGGCTGTTCAGGAGAGCTTGAGTTTTCAGGAAGACATGCAGCTCTACAGATATGCACAGAAAAACCGGTCCGGTAACTGTATGATGTGCGGGTCCTGCGAGCAGGTCTGTCCCGGCCACCTGGAGATCTCGACGATACTGAGATGCAAAGAGTATTACGCGGATCAGATGGAAGACAGAGACACAGCCTGGCGTGTGCTGATGGACATTCCAGAGGAAAGACGCTTTCACCCGGCCTGTTCTCAGTGCAGGATATGCGAGTCCCAATGTCCGAACGGGATCAGGATCGCGGATCACCTCACAGAAGCGTTCAGGTTTTTCAAACTTGTCTGATGAGGATTCCTTGAATTCTTTTAGGGGTCCGTACCAGGGAACAAGAGAACGGTTTGACCCATCTGATAAAAAGTCTCTTTTAGCATGAGAATCCTGAAGGGATGATATACCGGACAGCACGTCCGGGCACGGATTCTCTTAAAATATCCGAACACCCCTGGTTCTCATAGCCGGGGGTGTTTCTTCTACTGAACGGTCATCCGGAGGGGGGCTTCATGTTCGAGCCCAGGACTTACAGAGCTCTGATGGAAAGCGCACGGTTTGGGTCCTTCACCGTGGTGCACAGGGAGTCCGATCTCTGGATCGGGGTGGACAGACCTTCATTCAGCAGGGAAATGCCTGATGTGTCGCTCCGGAAGATCAGGGACCTCAGGGAGACCGTCGACAGGTATGCGGACGAAGACAGCCTGTTCCTGGGTTCGCTGGTCCCTTATGAAAGCAACGTGGAAAAACCCCCTGTTGTCTGCAAAATGTTCGGCTTTGCGCATAAAGCAGACGTGGGACCCATGGCATCTGTGGCCGGTGTTTTCGCACAGGAGATCGGCGAATCCCTGATGCAGGCATTCGATATTCAGGAGATCGTGGTGGAGAATGGAGGAGATATTTTCCTTTTTGTCCGTTCAGAGGTGCATGTGGCTGTTTTTGCAGGAGACTCTCCGTTCTCGCAGAGGGTAGGTCTGACCATAGATCCGGTTTGCATGCCGCTGGGGATTTGCACATCCTCGGGTACGGTCGGACATTCTTTGAGCTTCGGAAAGGCGGATGCTGTGATGATCGTCAGCAGGGAAGCCGGCCTGGCAGATGCGTATGCCACCTCTTTCTGCAACCGGATTCAGAATGGGGATGACCTTGATCCTGTTCTGGAAGCAATAGGGATGAAAGAGGATATTGAGGGAGCCATGATCGTGATAAACGACAGATTGGGGGTCAGGGGCAGATTTCCGATGAGGACGTTCGAGTATCCTCAAGGAAAAGACAGGACGCTCTGAGGCCTGAAATACCCTTGAACATTTCTGGCTGTAATGTTTCAATGGATGAGCGGAATCACCGGGGCGTCATTTTTTTAATGAGATCTGGAAACAACTGGAGAAATACCATGCCGAAAACCATTCAGGAGATCAATCAGAAAATCGGGCGCGGTGAAGCCGTTGTGGTCACTGCCGAAGAGATGATAGGGATAGTGAAATCGGACGGGACAAAGAAGGCGGCCGAAAAAGTGGATGTGGTAACCACGGGCACATTCGGACCCATGTGTTCGAGCGGCATGTACATGAATGTAGGGCATACAAAACCCAGGATCAAGATCGGAGGCGGGACCTTCTATCTCAACGGGGTGCCGGTCTACACCGGTTTCGCTGCAGTGGATATTGTCCTGGGAGCGACTGCCATACCTGATGACGATCCGAGAAACCGTATCCATCCAGGCGAATTTCTCTATGGAGGCGGCCATGTCATCGAGGAGTTTGCCGGAGGAAAGGATATCAAACTGACAGGCACTGCTTATGGAACGGATTGTTATCCTGCGAAGCGGCTCGAATCCTTCATCAACATCAGGGATGTGAACGAGGCGGTGCTCTTCAATCCAAGGAATGCCTACCAGAACTACAATGTGGCTGTAAACGTATCCGACAGGATCATCTATACCTATATGGGAGTGCTGAAGCCTGATATGGGGAATGTGAATTACTGCAGCGCAGGACAGCTTTCTCCCCTGCTCAATGATCCGTATTACAGGACACTGGGCCTGGGCACGCGCATTTTTCTGGGAGGAGGAACAGGCTATATCGTCTGGCACGGAACCCAGCACAATCCCGGAGTGACAAGAAAAAAGAATGGAGTCCCATCCATCCCTTCCGGTACGCTGGCAGTGATGGGAGATCTCAAGCAGATGAGCCCCAGGTGGCTCGTCGGCACGTCAATGCTCGGTTACGGAGTCACCCTTACAGTGGGGATAGGCGTGCCGATACCCGTTTTAAATGAGGAGATGGCAGGATTTACTGCTGTACAAGATGAAGATATTATTGCACCGATCGTGGATTACAGCGAAGCCTATCCTCAGGGGAAAACCGGGAATCTCGGAGAGGTCTCGTACGCAGAACTTAAAAGCGGTAAGATCCAGATAAAAGGTAAGGAAGTCATTACAGCCTCGCTTTCGAGCTATTCACGCGCCCTGGAGATCGCAGAAACTCTCAAAGACTGGATCCTGAAAAAGAAATTTTTCCTCACGGAACGTGTGACCGGTCTTCCTGCTGCGGACTCGGGTTATGCATGCAGGCCCATGAAGGTACGGAACATACGGTCCTGAAAAGATTTAGTGGAATCCGGACTGAGAAAAACCGGACAACCTTTACTGGCATAAAGAACAGCCCGAGAAGTGTGACGATTCTCAAGGAACAGGAAATGAACCGGTTCTCCGCGGGGCCTTTTTTTTAAAATCACATATACTGTAGCACATACAGGAGTCCTATGACATCAAAACGGATCGTACTCAGGTTTCCGCACCATCTGATCGAGCAGCCCGTGGTGTACAGGCTGGTTAAGGATTACAACCTCGAGCCGAATATTCTCAAAGCTTCCATCACTCCCAATGAAGAGGGATTGATGGTGCTCGAAATCAAGGGCGAACAGCGGGATATTCAGGAAGGTGTGGATTATGTCAAGCGCATCGGCATTCAGGTGCAATCCCTCCAGCAGGATATTATACGCAACGAAGAACGCTGTACGCATTGCGGCGCCTGTGTCGCCGTGTGTCCGGTGGGAGCCATGGCTGTGGATCCTGTCACGAGGAAAGTAGTCTTTGATGATTCCAAATGCGTTGCGTGCGAGCTCTGCGTTCCCGCATGCCCTCCCCGTGCCATGGAGATCCATTTTTAAAATATTCTCCAGAGCCAGCAGAAAGACAAAAGTTATTCCGCCCATACTCCGGACAGCTGAGTTGAAGCATGAAGTTAGAGTAACTGTGATGTGGAATGATTGCACAAGAAGCATTGCGGTGTATTCTGAAGACATAAGGAAAGCCATTCTATGACGCCCAGAGAGCGCGTGCTCATGGCATTTGCTCACAGAGAAACGGACCGGATACCCATCGACTTCTGCGGACATCTTTCCTCCGGCATTGCTGCCATGCTCTATCCCGGACTGAGAGCCCGGCTCGGACTTGCACAGAAACCGGTGCGCATACACGATATGAGTCAGCAGCTTGCCATCGTGCACGAAGACGTCCTGGATCTTTTTGGAGTGGATACCATTGAGCTTGGCAGGGGTTTTTCTCTTGGTGATGAAGACTGGGAGGACTGGGTGATGCCTGATGGCACCCCCTGTCAGATCCCCGTTTGGTGCAGACCCGAGCGGGAACCGGGCAGGTGGGTTCTGAGATCGGATACCGGAAGGGTGGTTTCCCATATGCCGGACGGCAGCCTGTACTTTACACTGGCCTATTATTCGCTGGCAGCGAGCGGTCCGGGGGATTTTTCCGAAGCACGGGAAAAGGGGCTGTGGCGGGCGTACGCCAATCCTCCGGGTCCGTTGCCGGAAGGCGAGGAAGGAAGGAGGATACTCAGGGAAGGGGCAGCGGCCTTGAGAAAGAACACCGACCGTGCCATTCTGGGAGTTTTCGGCGGGAGTCTCATGGAGGGAGGACAGTCCTATTACGGGAATGAGAGGTTTCTTCTGGATCTCGCTCTGGAACCCGGCAAAGTGCATGGTTTTCTGAACTGGCTGGTTGAGAGCCATCTGAAAAAACTCGATGACTATCTGAACTGCGTGGGCCCGTTCATCGACATCATCGTATTCGGGGATGATCTGGGAATGCAGAAGGGTCCGCAGATCTCTTTGGCCATGTTCAGGGAGTTTTTCAAGCCCAGGTACAAACTGCTCTGGGAGAGGGCAGCCCTTGCCGGAGTCAAGGTTATGCTGCATACCTGCGGGGGAGTGCGGGAGTTTCTGCCTGACCTGATAGATGCGGGTCTGGATGCCATCAATCCTGTGCAGATAGCAGCCAGAGGAATGAATCCGGCGGAACTCAAAAAGGAGTTCGGCAGGGATCTGGTGTTCTGGGGGGGCGGATGCGACACCCAGCAGGTGCTTCCTTTCGGGACTCCCGGTGATGTGGAACGGCATGTCAGGGAACTTATGAAGATCTGGAAAAAAGACGGGGGTTATGTATTCCAGCAGGTGCACAATATACAGGCCAATATCCCCCCGGAAAATGTGATAGCCATGTTCCGGTCTGTGAAAGAGTTTATAGATTAGTAATTTTTTAAGATATTTTCCCGCCCCTGCGCCGGCCGGTGCACCCTGATCATCCGGAATGAGTTCGAAAAGTGAACCGGTCAGGCATCCGGAATGCAGAATGGAGGAATGGCATGTTTGAAGGAGAGAGAAAATTTCTTGAATCGCGGGCAGGAGCTCTTCTTTTAAGGCTTCAGGAGCTTTTCTACGAGGACGAACGGCCGCTTGAGGCTGAATATGCGGTATTCGAACCCGGGGTTGGCTGGAGCGGACGTCTGAACGGGGATTACAGGCCGATAACTGTTGGAACAGCCTGGGGAAACGACTGGAAAAAGGCCTGGTTCCATCTGAGCGGCAGAGTGCCGGAAGTGTGGAAGGGAAAGAGGGTGTGTGCCAGAATACATCTGGGGGGAGAGGGCCTGATCTTTGATACAAAGGGGGTTCCTGTACAGAGCCTGACTGTTCACAATATCTGGGGACCGGACAAGGAAATCATCAGGGACCGGTTTGATCTTTTTTCAAAGGCCAGGGGCGGGGAGTCCGTGGACATCTGGATCGAGGCCAGCGCCGGCCAGCTTTTCGGACTTCCGCTGAACCCGGACAGGGGGAATACGGTACCCGACCGCTTTGGCCAGTACGAAGCCGTTGTCAGGGATTTGACTTTTGCAATGTTCCGCAGGGATATATGGGAACTGTATCTGGACACCATGGTCCTTGCGGAGCTCATGAAGATATTGCCGCAGAAGAATGTACGCCGTAAGAGAATACTCTACGCGCTCAACCGTATGATCGACGCATTCACCGGAGATCCGGAAAACGTCGCGCTCTCAAGAGAGATGCTCAAGGGCGAGCTTTCCAGAAAAAGCTCTTCCTCGGATCTTTCAACGACAGTTGTAGGCCATGCCCATATAGACACAGCCTGGCTCTGGCCTCTGAGCGAGACCGTGAAGAAGTGCGGCCGCACATTCGCCAATCAGCTGAAACTCATGGAAATTTATCCGGAATTCGTTTTCGGTGCTTCACAGGCTCAGCTCTACGCATTCGTCAAGGAGTACTATCCTGAACTTTTCGCTAAGGTCAAGAAGAGGGTCGCATCCGGCCAGTGGGAGGTGCAGGGGGGCATGTGGGTCGAAGCGGACTGCAATCTGACAGCAGGGGAATCTCTTGTCAGGCAGATCCTCTACGGAAAGAGATTTTTTAAAAAGGAATTCGGCATCGATGTCCGGAATCTCTGGCTTCCGGATGTCTTCGGTTACAGCGCCGCTTTGCCCCAGATCCTCAAGAAAAGCGGCATTACATCGTTTGTAACCCAGAAGCTGTCCTGGAATCAGTTTAACCGCTTCCCGCATCACACTTTTATATGGAGAGGAATAGACGGCTCTGAAGTGGTCACGCATTTTCCACCGGAAGACGATTACAACCTCCAGCTAAAGCCGTCCACGCTCGTATGGGGCAGGGAAAATTTTGATGAGAGCGACCGGCTGGATGAGTTCCTGACTCTGTACGGGATCGGGGACGGGGGCGGGGGGCCGACAGAGGAAATGGTGGAAACAGGGAGAAGACAAAAAGACCTGGAGGGTTCACCGCGCGTGAGGTTCGGAAAGGCGCAGGATTTCCTGGACAGGCTTGAGAAGAAGAAGCACCTGCTTCCTCTCTGGACCGGAGAGCTCTACTTCGAATATCACAGGGGGACCTATACGACCCATGGCGATATCAAGAAGATGAACCGGACCCTGGAGCTGAAACTGAGGGCTCTGGAAATACTCTCTTCGGTCCTGCCCTTTAAAAAATACCCGCATGAACAAATCGAAAGCATGTGGAAGATCGTTCTTCTGAATCAGTTTCATGATATCATTCCGGGATCCTGCATCACGCCGGTCTATGAATTAGTACTCAAACAGTACAGCGACGTGATGGAGAGGTCAGGAACGTTGCTGGAGCGGGCGGGGGCATTGTTCCCGGAGAAAAAAGATACGATCACTGTTTTCAATCCCCTTTCTTTCACTTACACGCGGCCTGTGGAGCTCCCTCTGTCCTGGTCCGGATTCGAAGTTCTGGATCGGGAAGGCGGGCCGGTGTGCTGGCAAGAGGAACAGGATCGTCCTGTGTTTCTCGGGGATATACCGCCGTTTTCAGCTCTGATCCTGCGGAAAGGACCCGGGAAAAGACGATCCATCAGGGGTGTCTCAGGCGGTAAAGACGCATTCAGCACTGCAGTCAGGTCCCCGAAAACAGGCCGTGATGCGGGGATTGTGCTCGAAAACAGCCGGATTCAATACCGCTTTTCGGAAAACGGGACTCTGGTACAGGCCTATGACAAAGAACAGAAATGGGATGTCATCCCCGGAGGAAAAGCCGGGAATCTGCTTTTTCTTTACGAGGACCGCCCCGTGAAATTCGATGCCTGGGACATAGACATCACCTATGAGAACCAGGTGAGGGAGCAGGCGAAGCTCATTTCCTTATCAAGGATTGCGGACGGGCCTGTCCGCCAGAGTCTTGAGTTTGTTTTCGATATCGGAAAATCGAAGATCGTGCAGAGGGTCACTCTTTCTTCCCGCAGTAAATGCCTTGATTTTGAAACCCGTGTGGACTGGCGTGAGGATCACAAGCTTCTCCGCGTCGGATTTGAAACGGACTTACATTCGGATACAGCCACGTATGAAATCCAGTACGGTACCATAGAGAGAAATACGCACCGCAACACGAGCCTGGATATGGCCAAGTTCGAGGTGATAGGCCACCGTTTCGCCGACCTTTCGGATGAAATCCGGGGAGCCGCATTATTGAATGATTCCAAGTACGGTTATAAAATACTGGGCAGCCTGATCAGTCTGAGCCTGCTCCGGGCCATATCGTCCCCCGATCCCAAAGCGGACAGGGGTATGCACCATTTTACGTACAGCTTCCTCCCCCATCAGGGAAGGTTTGTGGATTCGGATGTCCTGAGCGAGGCTTTACAGCTCAATCAGGCCCCGCTCTGTTTCGATGGAAGGGACGGGGGCGGTTTCCAGTATCCTTTTGTTCTGGAAGGCGATGAAGTCGTGCTGGAAGTGGTGAAAAAGGCGGAAGAGGGCGACGCACATATACTCAGGCTCTATGAGCCCAGGGGCAGGCGATGCAGCACCAGTCTTTTTGTGAGAAAATCCGGCGTTTCCGTTTTCCTGACGGACCTCCTGGAGGATCCCAAAAAGGAGATTCCGGTGAAGGCTGGAAAGGTGAAGCTCGATTTCCAGCCTTTTGAGATCAAGACCCTGAAGATAGCAGCAACCAGGTAAGGAGAGGGAGCGCAGGCAGAGGAAACCTTCCCACTGAACCGGATATTTCAAGATGGAGAAGACTCCAGCAGCGGATAAGCACAGACCTGCAGACAAACGAAAAGCCAGGGTTGTTCTGCCGGAAAAGAGCGAAACTTCACCTCGCGAGATCGTCAGGCGCTCAGTGACCTTCTCCTGTCCTCCGCGCATCCCCAGACAGCTCTGGCTTCTGCCCTGGGCGGAATGGCATTATCCCGATGCTGTAAAGGAGATAAAAAGGCGGTTTCCGTCCGATATCGTGAATTCAGGTTATATTTATAATCCTTCAAACCGGGCATGCGTAGACGCGTATGAAGAGGGCATGTATACAGATGAATGGGGCTGCGTGTTCCAGAA
>CAYXFJ010000051.1:0-14607 GCA_964464265.1 uncultured bacterium | reverse complement strand
ACTGTCTCTCAAGGCCAGTAACTCTCCGCTCCGGTTCCTGACGATCTCCACGTTCTTCCCTTCATAGGTCGATGCCGGATAACCATAGTACACCCAGAGAAAAGCACAGATGCGCAGCTTGTTGTGGGCGGGCATGCGTGTTTCCATACCCTCTGGTGTCAGAAAAACGATTTCACCGGGACCCAGTTCATATTTGAACTCATATTCAAGATTCGGAAAAGCGCAGGATTCCATGGCTGCGCAAAGGGATCCCTTCTTGGCGCCTAAAATAAGCGGGGTTCTTCCAAACCGGTCCCGGGCTGCATAGATGCCCCTGTCCGTGAGCACGAGCATGGAGCAGGAGCCATCGATAATGGTCTGCGCACGGCGTATGCCTTCCTCGAAACTGGCCTCATGGGTGATCAGGGTGGCAATGAGTTCCGTCGGATTGATCTCACCCATACCCATTTCGGTGAAATGCGTGGTCCTCTTCTTAAAGGCATTTCCTACCAGCTCCTGGATATTGTTGACCCTCCCAACAGTGACGATCGAATATACACCCAGATGCGAATTGATAATGACGGGCTGATCGTCCGTATCGCTGATACAGCCTATGCCCATCGGGCCATGCATTTTCAGGATATCTTGCTCGAATTTGGATCTGAACTGGGAACTCTCGATATTGTGGATGAAACGCGTGTATCCTTTACCATCCTTGACGGCGAGACCGCCCCGAACAGTACCGAGATGAGAGTGGTAATCGGTTCCAAAGAATAGGTCCTGAACACAATCGTCTTTCGAGGAGACGCCGAATATACCTCCCATATTATTTTTCGCCTCGTAATTTTAGTTCAGTAGTGAGTCCATCCCTTTAACCGGAACACAGGACCGGCCTTTTTTTAACCTGTGATGGGTTCGGAATAACACAACTACTTTTTGGGTAATCTTCCGGTCAGGCTACAGGCTCTTATGGAATGATTGCCTTGTCTGCTAAGCTTATAAAGTAATAAAACTCTTTTAAGAATGCAAAAGAAATTGACTTCGGAACCCGATGCTGCACGAAAAATGCGGAATGGCTGAAAACGGGATCTGGCGTTTAAAATGAGAAAAGTATATAAAAAACTTGATTCTTTGGCCTTTTTATCGTAAATTTTTAGTCTAATTTTCAGGGTTTTCAAAATGTTGGACAGTCGCGTACTGGTTTTGAACCAAAATTATGAGCCCATGAGCGTGTGCAGCGCGCGGAGGGCCATCGTTCTTCTCTTTCTGGAAAAGGCCGAGCTTATTGAAAGCAACCATGAGATCGTCCATTCCATGGACAGGAGTTTTACCCTTCCCAGCATAGTGCGCCTGAGCCGCATGATACAGGTCCCGAGGACCCGCATCCTCCTGAACAGGAAGAATGTGGTCAAAAGGGACAGACATGTCTGCCAGTACTGCGGAAAGAACGATGTACCGGTGACAGTGGACCATGTCATCCCCAAGGACAGGGGAGGGCAGGATACATGGGAAAACCTGGTCTGCGCCTGTGTTCCGTGCAATACAGAAAAAAGGAACCGCACACCCAGGGAAGCCGGAATGAGACTTTCAAGGAAACCGAGAAAACCGGGATATCTTTTTTTCATTCAGCATCTGATAGGAATTCCGGATGAAAGATGGAAGCCCTATCTTTTTATGTCGGATTGATGGACCTCGCGCAGGAGGATCATGAAGAAGCGAATACTGAGCGGTATGCGGCCATCCGGTAAACTGCATCTCGGTAACTATGTGGGAGCTCTGGAGAACTGGATAAAGCTTCAGAAAAAATATGAAAGCTATCACATGGTTGCAGACTGGCATGTTCTGACCACGGATCTGGAGCATACAGACAGAATATTCGATGACAGTGTCGAGGTGGTGACGGACTGGCTGAGCGCCGGCCTGGACCCTGTGCTGAGCCCTCTTTTCATCCAGTCCAATATCAAAGAGCATGCAGAGCTCAACCTCATTTTTTCCATGCTGATCACCATCGCGAGACTGCAGCGGAATCCGACAGTCAAGGAACAGGCCAGAGATCTCGGGCTTGAGGCCAATATGTCCTTCGGCCATCTGGGGTATCCCGTGCTGCAGGCCGCGGACATACTGATATACAGAGCCCATGCGGTTCCAGTGGGTGAGGACCAGGCGCCTCATGTGGAGATCACGCGTGAGATCGCACGGCGCTTTAATTACCTGTTTGGCGAGGTCTTCCCTGAGCCCGAAACCCTTCTTACGCCGTTCGCCCGCATGCCCGGTCTCGACGGCCGCAAGATGAGCAAATCGCTCGGCAACAGTATTCTGTTATCCGATCCTCCGGAGGAGATCCGAAAAAAGATCATGACCGCTTATACGGATCCGAAAAAGATCAAGTTGAGCGATCCCGGCAATCCGGACGGCTGTGTGGTGTTTGCCTATCATAAGAAATTCCATCCGGAGGATATCAAAGAGATAGAAAGGGATTGCAGGGGGGGCAGGCTGGGCTGTGTGGCGCATAAGAAACAGGCGGCAGGGATCCTTTCGGATTATTTTGCCGGTTTCCGCGAAAAGCGTTCCTATTTCGAATCACGCAGGGATGAAGTCCTGGAGATCATCCGCGACGGCGATGACCGAGCAAGAAAGGCTGCGAGGGATACCATGGAGGCTGTGAAGGGGGCAATGCACATAGGGTGAACAGTCCATTTGAAATAGGGGAAAAAGAGGGTTATAAGGTCAAGCTTTCCAATTTCGAAGGCCCTCTGGATCTTTTGCTATTCCTGATCAGGAAAGAAGAGATCGATATTTATGACATCCCCATAGCATCCATCACGAAGCAGTACCTCGAATACATTGACCTGATGAAAGAACTGGATCTTGAGGTGGCAGGCGAGTTCATTCTGATGGCGGCGACCCTGATCCAGATCAAAGTGAGAATGCTGCTCCCCAAAGCCCCTGAAGAGGTGGAGGAGTTGGAGGATGATCCAAGGGCGGATCTGGTCAGGCGGCTCATCGAATACAAGAGATACAAGGAAGTTGCCGATTCCCTGTGCGATATGGAAACCCGGCAGCAGCGGTTTTTCCCGAGATCCGATTTCGGATGGGGGCGCGAATTGTCAGCGGAGGGAGCGGCTGAAGAGGAAGTGCTCCAGGATGCATCTCTTTTCGATCTGCTGACAGCATTTAAATACGTCCTTGATCACATGCCGAAGATCGATAGTCACACTGTTGGGTCCATCGGGGTCACGATCGAGGACCAGATCAGTTTCATGAAAAACAGGGTGGCCGAGAAAAAGCGGGTTCTGTTCAGGGAACTCATGGGAGAACTCAGGGAAAGAGTGACCATTATCGTGACTTTTATGGCGATCCTCGAACTGATACGCACGCATCAGATCAGGGTGCAGCAGGCCGAATTATTCGGGGAGATCTGGATCGTTCATGTAGAATGACCGTTATCTCGTGATTACACAGAAAAAAGTGCCGTGAAATCAGCTAGAGATAAAACCGGCAATAGATTATACAATAAAACAGAGGTAATACAGCCCGGCACACATGGATACGGATCTTATAAAACAGACAGTCGAGGCTCTGATCTTCGCATCCGATATACCTCTCCCGACGTCCCAGATCAAGGGATTTATTGAGGAAGCCACGGTATCTCAGATCGAAAAAGCTGTTGACGCCCTGAACCTGGAATACAAGCAGTCGAACCGCTCGTTTCACATCATCAAGGTGGCGGGAGGGTATCAGATGGTCACCAGGGACCTCTATGCCCAGTGGGTCAAAAAACTGTTCCTGAGAAGGAGGAAGTCCCGGCTCTCGCAGGCAGCGCTGGAAACTCTTTCCGTGATCGCGTTCAAACAGCCGGTGTCCAAAACGGAAGTGGCGGAGATACGGGGGGGGAATTGCGACGCTGTTGTCAAGACTCTTCTGGAGAGAAAACTCGTGACCATTGCCGGAAGGGCTGATGGACCGGGAAGGCCTCTTGTATACAAGACAACGAAGGAGTTTCTCCGTTATTTCGGAGTGAATTCCGTTAACGATCTCCCAAAGCCCCGTGAGATAGAGGAGCTGGTCAAGGAGGAGACCCATATCCCCGAAGATGCAGTTGAATAGGTTTCTCGCCCTTTGCGGCGTCGCATCCAGAAGGAAGGCCGATGCAATCATACTCGCAGGAAGGGTGACAGTCAACGGGAAGGCGGTCGGGGAGAAAGGGAGGACCGTAGATCCTGATCAGGACATTATCTTTCTGGATGGCAGGCGCCTGGCGCCAGCCGGACAGTACAGATATATTCTATTGAACAAACCGGAAGGAGTTATCACTTCTGTGGGGGATACCCACGGAAGAAGGACAGTGGTTGATCTGGTCGGCGGCGGACTGCGGGTATTCCCGGTGGGGAGGCTGGATCTGGACACAAAAGGAGTTCTCCTTCTGACCAATGACGGAGATCTGGCGTACCGTCTGACCCATCCCCGCTACGAGATCGCGAAAGTGTACAGAGTCAGGGTGGCGGGAAAAGTGAAACAGGAAACACTGGATCGTTTTGCGGGCGGGATTGAAATCAACGGGGGAGAGGTGGTCAGAGGGGATGCGCTCATACTGGGTCATGAACCCGGAGGGACGATCGTGGAGATCCGCCTTCACGAGGGGAAAAAGCGCCAGATCAAGAGAATGATGAAAGCAGCGGGCCACCCTGTTGTGGAGCTGGTCAGGGTAAAATTTGCAGGACTGACCGTTGAAGGAATGGCTCCTGGAGAATATCGCGAGCTTACTGAACCGGAGGTCCGCAGCCTGTACCATTTGACGAAACTGGATGCGGCCAGAGAAAAAGGATGGGTTGTTGACCGGTAAAAGATCCAGACCCAAAGGATTCGTTGTCACCATCGACGGTCCCGCCGCTTCCGGAAAGAGCACGACGGCTCGTCTGGTGGCAGAAAAACGGGGATGGATCTATCTGGATACCGGGGCCATGTACCGTGCACTATCAGTCGCTGTACTTGACAGAGGCTTGCCTCTGGACAAACCGTCTGCCATCGGTAGGCTGGCCGGAAAAGTACATATCGAACTCAATGCCAGCCCTGCCGGCACACAGGTGAAGGTGGATGGCAAGGATGTTACCTCCCGCATACGGCTGCCGGAAATTGACAGGGCGGTGGGGCCGGTCTGTGAGATACGCCGGGTGCGCGAGGTTATGGTAACTCTACAGCGAAAAATCGCTTCCGGCAGGGATCTCGTGGCAGAGGGCAGGGATATGGGGACAGTGGTCTTTCCCGATGCGGACCTGAAGTTTTTTATGATCGCTTCCATGGAAGCGAGGGCCCGGCGCAGGCAGAAGGAGCTCGAGGCAAAAGGGATACATGTGAATCTCAGTGACGTTATGCGGGAAATTGAGGAGAGAGACAAAAGGGACAGCGAAAGGGAACACAGTCCGCTCATGAAGGCAAAGGACGCGATTGAGATCGATACGACCCGGCTCAGTATAGATGAACAGGCTGATTTTATCCTTGACCGGATCAACAGGAAAAGGGATTTGAAATGAAACGGATGGATCCTCTGTACTTTTTCTGCCAGTCGTTTTCCAGAGTGTTGCTGCGTGTATTTTTCGGAATGCGCGTGTACGGCAGGCAGTGGTTCCCGAAAGAGGGCTCCGTGATCGTTGCTGTCAACCATGTATCCGCTTATGATCCTGTCATCATCGGATCGGTCAGCCCCAGAGAACTTCATTTTCTGGCCAAGGTGGAACTTTTTAAAAATCCGCTCGTAGGTTCGCTCTTGAGACACCTGCACGCAATCCCGCTGAACCGTTCCGGAAGCGATACAGGCGCCCTGCGCAGGGCTTTTCACGTGCTTCAGGAACGGAAACCGCTCCTTCTGTTCCCCGAGGGGACCCGCAGCAAGAACGGTGAGATCGGCGAACCGAGAAACGGCGTGGGTATGCTGGCCTACAGAAGCCAGACGGATATTCTTCCCGTGTATCTGGAGGGATCATTCAGGCTTTTTTCCCATCTTTTAAAGAAGAGAGTCACTGTGCATTTCGGCAAGCCCATACCGATCGCACGGTTTAATCCTAATGGACTTTCAGTCAAGGAGACTTACAGACATCTCGGAGAAGTGACCATTGAACGTATCAGGGAACTGAAAAATGAAAGTCACCATTGAAGCCAAAGCCAGGCCCTGTCCGGGTGTCGAAAGGGCTGTCATTCTGGCGGAAGATGCCCTGAACCGGGGAGAAAAACTTTTCACTCTCGGACAGCTCATCCATAACCGCAGGGAAGTGGAGCGTCTGCATGAGATGGGGTTGAAACAGATCCGTCTGGAGGATTTCGACCTGCCTCGAAAATGCAAAGAATTCGAGAACGCTACTTTCCTCGTCCGGTCGCACGGTGAGTCAGAGGAGAAACTGGAAAAGGCAAGGGGATGCGGTATGAAGATCGTGGATGCCACCTGCCCTATTGTAAAACATTCCCAGGAACTGGTGGATCAGCATGTCCGTGAAGGGTATCGCATCCTCATTGCGGGGAATGAGAACCATCCAGAAGTCGTGGGTCTTCTGGCACGCACACATGGCAGCGGAATGATCATCTCCGCCCTCTCCCAGCTGGATAAACTGGACCTGGATGACAGGAGCTTCATGCTCGCCCAGACGACCATAGACGGGACTTTTTTCTCGGAGATCCGTAAAAGCCTCTCAGCCCGGCTGCCGGGGCTCAAGATCGCGGATACGACATGCCGGTTCCTGAACAACCGTCAGAAGGATATCACCGATTTCGGAAAGGAGCAGGATGTCGTTCTGGTCGTAGGAGGACATAATTCCTCCAACTGCAAGCTTCTGGCAAAAACCTGCCAAACGGTCAATCCGCATGTATATCAGGTTGAAGGGCCTTCAGATATAGACAGGAAGTGGCTAAAAGGCAGGGAAAATGTGGGCATCAGCGGCGGAGCATCGACCCCGAGATGGCAGCTGGAAGAGTTGAAACTTTTCCTGGAGAGTCATCAAATTGATGAAAACCCGAAAGGGTCAAAAAATAGAAAAGGAGGAAAATTTAAATGGTTGAACTTGAAAACCACAAAATGAACAAGCCAGCGGATCCACAGGATCCGAAAGAACCTACGGAAGGAGGTGAAGTAAAAAAGGGAGCGGCTGAGGGAGCAACCGGAGAAGCAGCCAGTGAACCAACCGGGGAATCCATGGAACAGGCAATGGCTGCCACAGAGGGCAAAAGATCCCGGGCCGCAGGTAAGCCGGACGCACTGAGGATCGCAGATGAGACGGAGTATTCCGAAGAGGATTATCTGCGCTACGTTGATCTTTACGATAAGACCCTGAACGAGATCAGCGAAGGTCAGATCGTGATGGGAAGGGTGCTTGCCATCACGGATCAGGATGTCCTGGTGGATATCGGCTTTAAATCCGAAGGTACTGTTCCTGTTGAGGAATTCGGCGAGCCTCCAGATGTCAAGGTAGGAGACAAGATCGAAGTCTATCTTGAAACCATCGAAGATATGGACGGGCAGCTTATCCTGTCCAAGAAGAAAGCCAACTTCATGAGGCTCTGGGACAAGGTTGTGGATATCTACAATCACGGTGGTACGATTGAAGGAAAGTGTGTACGCCGGATCAAGGGCGGTATTGTCGTGGATCTGATGGGAGTGGATGCGTTTTTGCCCGGATCCCAGATCGATGTCAAACCCATACGGGATTTTGACGCGTTGATCGGGGAGACCTTCACGTTTAAAGTGGTTAAAGTCAACCGTTTGAGAAAAAACATCGTTGTATCCAGGCGCGCACTTCTCGAGGAGAGCATGGCAGAGCAGAGGGAAAAAGTGATCACCCAGCTCGACAAAGGCCAGGTGCTCGAGGGAACGGTCAAGAACATCACCGATTTCGGAGTGTTCGTGGATCTGGGAGGCGTCGACGGCCTGCTGCATATCAACGATCTGTCCTGGGGCCGTATCAACCACCCGTCCGAAGTGGTAAAACTGGATCAGAAAATCAAGGTGAAAATCCTGGATTTCAACGATGCCAAAGACAGGATTTCCCTGGGCATGAAACAGCTCATGCCTCATCCCTGGGACGGTATCGAGAACAAATACCCTGAAGGGTCTGTTGTCAAGGGCAAGGTCGTGTCCATTGCCGATTACGGCGCTTTTATCGAACTGGAGAGGGGGGTCGAAGGGTTGATCCATGTGTCGGAGATGTCCTGGACGCGGCACGGCATACATCCGTCCAAGATCGTCAGTGTCGGTGAATCGATTGATGTGAAAATCCTCAATGTGGACCGTGAAAAGAAACGTATCTCACTTGGCCTCAAGCAGCTCACTCCGGATCCCTGGGAGGACATCGAACAGAAATATCCCGTGGGATCAAAGTACAATGGCCGCGTCCGCAACATGACAAATTTCGGGGCCTTCGTCGAAATGGAAGAAGGCATAGACGGACTGATCCATATTTCCGATCTGTCCTGGACGCGGAAGATCAAACATCCCAGCGAGGTCCTGAAAAAGGGTGATGAGATCGAAGTGATCATCCTTGAAGTCAACAAGGACGAAAGAAGGGTGTCTCTCGGCTACAAACAGCTCACCGAGGATCCCTGGCCGGCATTCGAGAAAAATTACCTGGTGGATACGATCACCAAAGCTAGGATCGTACGCTTCGTTGACAAGGGTGTCATTGTGGAACTTCCTCTGGGTCTTGAAGGGTTTGTGCCGCTGTCACAGATGGAACAACCCACCATTGCCAAAGTCTCTCAGGCCGTGAAGGTGGACGAAGAGCTTGAATTTGCCGTCATCGAGTTCGATCGCGAAAACAAGCGTGTCGTGCTTTCGCGCAAGAGAGTGAAAGAGCTTCAGGGTGAGACCGCGACGGAATCCGACAGAAAAGAAGTTGAAGCCTACACGGAAAAACCGGCCGAACCTCCCACACTCGGAGAAGTCGCAGGCAAAGAGGAAGAAGAAAAGCCCGCAAAGCCGGAAAAAGTGAAAAAGGAAAAGGTTTCAAAGGCAAAGAAATCGGACAAGGCAGCAAAAGCGGCGGAAAAGAAAGAAGACGGGGCAGAGGCTCCAGAGGCCGCTCCTGAAGCCGGGGCAAAGACCGAAGAAGCCGCTCCGGAAGCGGAACAGCCGGAATCTGCCGGTGAACCTGCAGATGAGAAGCCTCCAGAAGAGAGTGAACCGGAATCCGGGGACAAGTGATAAGCATCCGGATAAGCGGAGAGAAAACCGGGGATATATAATAAAAAGATGAAGAGAGCCCCGGACAATCAAAATACAGGTACCCATGCAGAAACAGGGGATTATTGAGGAGCCGGGCGCATTTGCCCCGGCTCTTCTTTCATGAGAGCTATGTTTAGAGTCGCATTGATCACATTCGGCTGCAAGCTGAACCAGTCGGAGACCGCAGCGCTGACCCGGGAATTTGAGTCACGGGGTTATAAGGTATCGGAAGATGCGGACCAGGCAGATGTGGTGCTGATCAATACCTGCGTGGTTACAGCCCGGAGCGAATCCAAGTGCAGGCAGGCCATCAGGCATATCCTGCGATCCTCTCCTGATGCCACGATAATCGTTGCAGGATGCTATTCTCAGGTTGACGCAAATGCGATCGCTTCCATGGGTGTGGATTATGTTCTCGGATCCAGGGATAAATTCCGCCTTTTCGATTTTTTCAAGGGACCAGGGAAAAAGTCCCCGCCGGTAGTGGCGGTGAGCTCCTTTAAACAGGCACGGTCTTTACAGGGTGAAACCGGCCGTTTTCCGGATCAGACCCGGGCTTTCCTGAAAATACAGGACGGCTGCGACAGGAGATGCAGTTACTGCATAGTCCCTTTTGCAAGGGGACCCAGCCGCAGTGTCCCTCTGGAAGAAGTTTTGTCCGGTGCGGGAACTCTGGTCAGTCAGGGTTTCAGGGAGATCGTGCTCACAGGTGTGCACATCGGGGACTACTCGTGCGGGAAAGAGTCCGGACAGCTGCCAGAACTTCTGCGAAAGCTTCTGACCATAGAGGGTCTGGAGAGGATACGCCTCAGTTCTCTGGATCCTGAGGATGTCACGGAATATCTGCTCGACTGCATGTCCTTGTCGGACAGGATTTGCAGGCATTTTCATGTGGCGCTGCAGAGCGGATCGGATACGGTGTTGAAACGGATGGACCGGCCTTATACAAAAGCGAAATACCGTTCTGCTGTGGATTCCGCTGTAACCCGTTTCGGAATTGTGGGGATGGGCACGGACGTGATCGTGGGATTCCCGGGAGAAACGGAAGAACTTTTCCTGGAGACGGTTGACTTTATAAGATCTCTGCCTTTTTCGTACCTACATGTCTTTCCCTTTTCCGCTCGCAGGGGAACGCGGGCTGCCTCCATGCCGGATCAAGTGGAGCCTCGTTTACGAGCCGAACGGGCAAATCTCCTTCGCGCCATCGGCAAAGAGAAAAAAGTGCAGTTCATGGAAAAATGGATAGGAAAGACGACAGAAGTACTGCTCGAGAACAGGGATAAAAATGGGTGGATGGGGGGATTCTCCCCGGAGTACCTGAGGGTCGAGGTGCCTTACGATGCCCGCCGGACAAACCGCATTGTGAAGGTCCGGGCCGGGAAGATCGTGGGTCAAACGGTCAGGGGGAGTATATCAGAAGAGCGACAGGTTAAGACTTGACAGCAGGTTTGGATTTTTTCTTCTCAGGATGGCTGCCTATGGCTTTCATGAGAACGATCCCACCGACGATCACACCAAAATACGTGGTGAAAAACCGCCACAGCACTGAAAACACAGAAACCAGATGCCCGGGGATCAGTACGGAATTGAGAGCCGCGGAGCTGGTTTCAGCGAGGAAACTCGCTCCCGGAGTTGGACAAAAATAAAGAACAAAGATAAGAAGCAGTTGTATGTAAATCACCTCCCAGAAGCCCGGGTCGAGTCCCATGCCTTTCATGACCACATAGGCGATCAGGCACTTGTTGAAGTACAATACCACAGTCATCCATAAGTTGTGAAAAAGCACCCATTTTTCATTCTTCCAGAAATACCGGATGTTGGACTGGTACGCAGTCACGAATCCGTGTATTTTGGATGAATACTTATTGAACGTATCGCTGTGCTTCCTGAACCTGGTTCCGAGCCAATCCAGCAGGCGCTCGAGAACCCTGCCGAACAACCCGGGGCGTATCAGGAAAAAAATAAAAAAAATGATCACAGCGTAGAAAATGAAGGTGCTGAAACTTAAAAGATAACGAAATTGAAGGTTTTCGAACGTGCGGTTCAGCCAGCGCATGGAAAGAAGGCCGCCCACGAGCAGCATGGCAAGCGTAACAATAAAATTCATCACACTGACGGATGTGGCGGCGGCGATGGAAATACCGTCCCTGTTCAGCATGTATATCTGTGCAATACCGCCCCCGGTCTGAAACGGGGTAGCAGCGGCAAGGAAGATATTGGCCAGATTCGCATCGAATGAGGAACGGAAGGCTTTACTGTCCGGTAAATGACCCATTTTACGGATAAAAATGTAGATGCGCCCTGCACCGCATAAAAAATCCACGGCGATCAGTAGCGCAGCAAGGAGAAAATAGGAGAACCTGAACGAGCGGAGAGCAGTCAGGGTTTCCCTGGAACCTGTCAGGTAGAAGATTAAAAGAAAGCCTGCCAGCGTGAGTATCACGAATATCCTCATGCCTGAGGCTATGGTTTTTTTGGACAGAACAGGGGGCATACCGTTAGCAGTAGCAGGAAAGGATCATATCCTGGACCTGGAATTCCACACGTCCCGCACAACATCCTTCAGCGGTTTCTCCGTATTGGCTCTCAAACTGATAAAACATTCGGAGCAATTGTTACCTCTGGAGAAACCGAGTTTGAGATCCCGGGCAGATGTAAAGGTAACGTCTTTCTTCATGGCACAGGGACAGATCGAACCGTCCGGATTGACTACCAGGGAACGGATGCCGGCCTTGCATCCATCGGCGTAAGAGCCCCTTTCGAAGAATTCATAGTACCTGTTGAGAACAGCATCCGAGGAGAACATACAGGCGCCATTCTTTTTAGCTTCGATCAATTTGTCAATGATGATCCGGAACGCCGCCAGATCTTCTTTCGATGTGATCAGCAGGTCCTTATTATTCGTCCTGCCTGCAGTGTACATACTGAGGTTCAGCCTTGCACCCCATTCTCCCGCTACCCTCAGATTGTCGAGCAGGAAGGGATAATTCTCCCGGGTCACTGCCGTGATCAGGGTAATATCGTTGTTGCCCCTGGCCGTCAGTTTCGGGATAAGATCGCTGAGGTGCTTGAATAGCCCGGGAATATGGCGGTTTTTATCGTGCCTTTCATCCGGAAAATCCAGAGAGATGGAGAATTCATGCACGCCCGCTTCTTTGAGCTGGTCGTATTTTTCCACGGTCAGAAGAGAGGCGTTGGTCACGAAAACGATGTACGGCAGATGTCCGGGATGGCTGAAAATGCGGACAATGTCCAGTATGTCTTTTCTGAGCAGCGGTTCGCCCCCTGATATCTGGACCACCAGAGGCCGGATCTCATCATAGATTTTATAATATTCTTCGGCTGTCGCCTGTTTTTCGTTCGGAATGTGATCACCCTTGTCACAATGGTCGCAGTTGGCTGTGCAATTATGGGTGACCTCTATGGAGATTGCCCACGGTTTTTGCGCGACTGTATTCCACATCCACCTGAGAGCTCCCTGGGCAGCGCTCATATGCGTTTTTGTTGGCATAACTTTCCTTTTTTTAAAAAGGCAGTAAATATAAAATAGACTTAAATTTACTAAAAATAGTTAAGAATGTCAAGGTAATAGGCAGATCAGCGGGGGATATTGAGAGCAATAAAGAAGGGTATCGATGCCCGGAGCTTCTCCAGGCATCAACACCCTTCAGGATTTTCATCATTCAGCTGGACCCGCCTGTCTCAGAGACGGGGCTTCGAATGATCTTTCATCTGAATCTACCTGTCTCAGCGACCCGGTTTCGGATAATCTTTCATAACGGCAATGGATTTCTGAATATCTTTCTCCGGCAGAGGGTAATTGACCAGTTTCCCGCTGAAATAGGCCTCGTATCCCAGAAGGTCCATCAGCCCGTGCCCGCTCCAGTTGAAAAGAATGACCTTTTCTTTTCCTTCCTCTTTTGCTTTATTGGCTTCGTCGATCACTGCAGCAATCGCGTGGCTTGTCTCGGGTGCAGAGATGAATCCCTCAGTCCGGGCGAAAAGCACGGCTGCCTTGTAACAGTCGAGCTGGTCGTATGCCTTTGGTGTGACCAGGCCTTCGTTTATGGCGTGCGATACCATCGGCGCCAATCCGTGATAGCGGAGACCGCCTGCATGTATGGGGGGCGGTATGAAACCGTGCCCCAGCGAGTACATGGGCAGAAGGGGAGTCATTTTTGCCGTGTCACCGTGGTCATAGGAGAACGGGGCGCGTGTCATGGTGGGACATGATGTAGGTTCCACCGGATAGATGTCGATCTTTTCCCCGTTGATCTTGTCCGAGATAAAGGGGAAGGCCAGACCGGAAAAGTTGCTACCCCCTCCCACACATCCGATGATCACATCCGCTTTTTTTTCTCCAGCAATCTTGAGCTGTTTTTTCGCCTCAAGACCGATAATGGTCTGGTGCAGAAGCACATGATTGAGCACGCTTCCCAGAGAATAGCGGGTTTTTCCCGTCCTGTCCGACACTGCAGCTTCTATGGCCTCGCTGATGGCGATCCCCAGACTTCCGGGCGTATCAGGATACTCGGCGAGTATGTTTCTCCCTGCCTGTGTTTCAGTACTCGGGCTGGGGACACAGTTAGCTCCCCATGTCTGCATCATCAGGCGTCGGAAAGGTTTCTGGTCAAAACTGATCTTTACCATGAATACCTTGCACTCGAGGCCGAAAAGCGAGCAGGCAAAAGCCAGTGCGCTTCCCCACTGGCCTGCGCCGGTCTCCGTTGTCATGCGCTTGATCCCGAATTCCCGGTTGTAATAGGCCTGGGGCACGGCTGTGTTCGGTTTATGGCTGCCCGGAGGGCTCACCCCTTCATTCTTGTAGTAGATACGGGCAGGTGTTTTAAGATAAGCTTCCAGACGCCTGGCCCTGTACATCGGAGTGGGACGCCACAGGGTAAGCACCTCAAGCACCTCAGCGGGGATATCGATCCATCTTTTAGCACTGACTTCCTGTTCAATAAGGTTCATGGGAAATACCGGAGCAAGCATGTCAGGGGAGATCGGCTTGCCGTCAGGACCCAGCGGGGGCAGCATGGGCTTCTTGAAGTCAGCGGCGAGGTTGTACCATTGTTTTGGCAGATCCTTCTCGTCCAGTTGAATCTTTGTGGTTTCCATTCGTTCCCTCCGAAAGTTAAGTGATGTTGGAATTCGTAATTCCGGTTAAAAATAAAAAAACCCCCTGCGTCTATCGCAGGGGGCTGTCGGAAGTAAAGCGTATGTGTGGTTATCCGTTATATATCAATATGCCTCCAGACCACTGCGACCGGACGTAGTCCGCCACCAACCCCACCAGAGGCCCCTGTTCACATTTGCAGTGGATAAGAGAAGCATACGAGCTCCAGAAATCAATTATCAGGAAAAATATAATCAATTCATTTATATTTGTCAAGCAGAAAATGTGTTTGGTCTCTCCGGCG